>NZ_CALLYO010000031.1 GCF_937858865.1 uncultured Amaricoccus sp.
GTCTCGGTGGTGGACGACCTCTCCGGGCAGGACTTCGTCTTCAAGCAGGTGATCCTGCCGCTCGGCATCTCCTTCATCACCTTCCAGAAGATCGCCTTCCTGATCGACGTCGCCGGCGGGCGGATCAAGTCCTTCAGCTTGCGCGACTATCTGCTCTTCGTAATGTTCTTCCCGCAGCTGATCGCGGGGCCGATCATCCACTACGGCGAGACGATCCCGCAGTTCGAGCGCGCCACCTGCCGCTTCGACAAGACGCTCTTTGCCGTCGGCATCACGCTCTTCTGCTTCGGGCTCTTCAAGAAGGTGGTGCTCGCCGACGGCATGGCCGAGCATGTGACCCCGGTCTTCGCCTATGCCGCCTCCGGCGCCGAGGCGACCTTCCTGCAGTCCTGGCTGGCGGCGGTCGGCTTCACGCTGCAGATCTACTTCGACTTCTCCGGCTATTCCGACATGGCCTGCGGGGCGGCGCTCTTCTTCGGCATCCGCCTGCCGATCAACTTCGATTCGCCCCTGAAGGCGACGAGCATCATCGACTTCTGGCTGCGCTGGCACATCACGCTGACCCGCTTCCTCACCGCCTACGTCTACAACCCGATGGCGCTGGCGCTGACGAGGGCGCGGGCGGCGCGGCGCCAGCCGATGCTGCGCGCCCGCGATTCCCACCCGCTCGCCTTCCTGCACGTGCTCGCCTTCCCGACCATCACCACCATGCTGATCTCCGGGCTCTGGCACGGGGCGGGCTACACCTTCATCCTCTGGGGCCTGCTGCACGGGGTCTATATCGTCCTGAATCACCTCTGGCGGCAGTACGGGCCGCGACCGGCGGTCGCAGGCCCTGACAGGGAGCCGGGACCGGTGGGGCAGTTCGCGGGCTTCGCGCTGACCTTCCTCGCGGTCGTCGTCGCCATGGTGCTGTTCCGCGCCCCCGACCTCGCCTCGGCCGGCAACGTCCTCGGCGGCATGGCCGGCCTGCACGGGATCGGGCTGCCGGGAAGTCGGTTCGGCGCGGCGGCGATGCACCTCGTCGACGGCGTGGTTCCGGCGCATGCCTTCGTCACCGCCGCCACCACCCTCTTGGCGCTCCTCGCGATCGCGCTGCTCCTGCCGAACTCGGTACAGATCCTCGCGGCCTACGAGCCGGTGCTCTACACGCCGAAGCGCCCGGCGGAGATGCCGGGGGTGCTGCCCGCGGCGCTGCGCCGCCCGCTCGCCTGGCGCCCGACCGTCGCCTGGATGGTGCTCTTCGCCGCCATCGCCGCGGTGTCGATGATCCGGCTCACCGGCAAGAGCGAGTTTCTGTACTGGCAGTTCTAGCCGCGAACCGCAGAGCTTGGTCCGATTGAAAGGAGTGTTCGGCGATGGACAGACGCAGCTTCCTCACTGCCGCGGTGCTCGGGGTGTGCCGTGGGCGCGGGCAATGCCGGGGCTGCGGGTCCTGTGCCATGACAGGCTCTTCCCGGTCGAGGGCCGGAACCTGACCGCCGCGGATCGGCGGGCACTCGTTATCGATGCTGCTTGACGCCGCCACCGCGGACCGCAGCCGGCTCGCGTCCCCCTTCAACGTCTGCGTCATTGGTTCGGGCCCCGCCGGCATGACCCTGGCGCGCCGGCTCGCCGCCCGGGGGCTCAAGGTGGCGCTCATGGAGGCGGGCGGGCTCGAGATCTCGCCCGAATCGCAGGATCGGTATCAGGGCGAGATCGTAGGGCTACCCTATTTCGACCTCGATGTGGCACGCCTGCGCATGCTCGGCGGCACCTCGGGTCACTGGGCCGGCTGGTGCCGCGCGCTCGATGCCCATGACTTCGAGTCGCTGCCGCACCGCCCCTACGGCTGGCCGATCGGCAAGGCCGACCTCGACCCCTACCAGCCGGCCGCCTCGGAGGTGCTCGGTCTCGAGCCCGAGCGGGAAGGCCCGGATCTGCCGATGACGCAGGCGGAGGCGCGCCTGCGCAACATCCAGCTACGGCAGAGTCCGGTGCGCTTCGGCGAGAACTATCGCGACGAGATCGCCGCATCGGACCGGATCACCGCCTGCCTCAACGCCAACCTGGTCGACCTGCGTCTGGGAGACGACCTCGCCACGGTAGAGGGCGCGGTGTTCCGCTCCCGCGCGGCGGACGATTCGGGCTTCACGGTCCGGGCGCGGGCCTACTGCCTCTGCCTCGGCGGGCTGGAGAGCCCGCGCATGCTGCTGAACTTCACCGGCCAGAAGCCGAACGGCATCGGCAACGACCATGACCTGGTCGGCCGCTATTTCTGCGAGCATCCGAAATACGAGGTCGCCGAGGTCCTCTTCGCCCGCCCGCCCGAGTTCGGGTCGGACCATTTCTCGCCCACGCTCGATTTCATGCTGCGCGAGCAGGTGCTCAACTTCACCATGCGCGTGTTGGTGCACGCTCCGCCCGCGGCCTCCCGGGGCGCCGCACTCCGGGCAGCCGCGGTCTGCGCCACGCCCTTCACCGAGCGCCTGGCCGAGCGGGTGCTCGGGCGGAGGCAGGTCTGCCGCTGGGGCGGGCTGGCCGAATACGGCATCCGCCGCGATCCCGGCCGCGCGCCCGTCGGCTCGGTCATCATGTACACCGAGCAACTGCTCGACCGCGACAGCCGCGTCACGCTCGCCGACGCCACCGACGACTTCGGGCTCCGGCGCATCCGCCTCGACTGGCGGATGGCCGAGGTCGACCGCCGCACCGTGCAGGCCGCCACGCTCGCACTCGGAGCGCATTTCGCCGAGCAGGACATCGGGCGGCTGCGGGTGCGGGACTGGCTCCTGGCCGAGCCCGTAGCCCTGCCGGATCCGCCCGGCAGGGCCTGGGAGGGCTCCTATCACCACATGTGCACCACCCGCATGGCCGACGATCCGCGCGAGGGCGTGGTCGACCGCAACTGCCGGGTGCACGGCACGGCGAACCTCTATGTGGGCGGCTCCAGCGTCTTCTCCGCCCCCGGCTTCGCCACCCCGACCTATACGATCGTGCAGCTCGCGCTCCGGCTCGGCGATCATCTCGCGGACAGCCTGCCGGGTCCCGGCGGGATCATCAGCGACTGATCGCGATCGTCGTCGGGCTGTTCCCGCTCCCCCGACCTCGCCTCTGCCGGGAAATCGGTTCGGCGCCGCGGCGATGCACCTCGCCGACGGCGTGGTTCCGGCGCCCGCCGTCGGGCAACCGATACGCCCTTCTCCAATTCGCTGTAACCGCAAGGGAATTGGATCCGCCGGCTGGCCTCGACCTGCGATCCGCGGTCGCGCAGCATGCCCGCACGGGCCGAATCGGCGGCCCCAGGCCAATTTGGAGTGGAGTATGCAGTTCAGCAGGACGAGTCTCGCCGACGCGATGGTCATCGACATGCAGCGCAACGAGGATTCACGCGGCTTCTTCGCCCGCACCTTCTGCGTGAAGGAGTTCGCCGACCACGGTCTCGTCACCGAGTTCGTGCAGGGCAACCATTCCTATAACCGCCGCAAGGGCACCGTCCGCGGCATGCACTTCCAGACCGCGCCGCACGGCG
>NZ_CALLYO010000032.1 GCF_937858865.1 uncultured Amaricoccus sp.
CGTCCGAGGCGATCATCAGGCCGTTGACGTTCGACATCTTGCCCTGGTCGGTCGCCATGCCATTGGTGGTGTAGCGCTTGACGTGCTCGATCGAGCGCATACCCTCGCGGACCGCGAGGCGGATGTCCTTGGCCGTCACGTCGTTCTGGAAGTCGATGAAGGCCTTGGCGGTTGCGGGGTTCCGGTCGGTCGGCAGCTCCTTCAGCGTGACGCCCGAGCCGGCGCGGTCTGAGGAGACGGCGAATGCCGGCGCCTCGGCATCGCGGCCGATGTCGCGGGCCGCCTGCGCGCCGGCGGTGGCGCCGTCGGCGAGCGCCGCGGCGATGCCCCAGAGGCCGCGGCCGGCGCCGGCGATCTGCACCGCCTCGGTCTTCTTGCCGGGCAGGTACACCTGCAGCGTCTCGTCCCAGGCGAGCTTGCCCTGGGTGTGGCTGAAAAGGTGCAGGCAGGGGGTCCAGCCACCGCACATGAGCACGGCGTCGCAGGCGATATCGCGCGCCTGCCCGGCCTTGCCGCTCTCCATCTTGTTGACGCGGAGCGACTTCACCCGCAGCCGGCCGGAGGTGCCGGTGACGGTGCGGCCGAGCAGAGCCTCGATGCCGAGCGCGTGGGCGCGGTCGGTCAGGGCGGGATCGACGGCGGCGCGGACGTCGACGATCGCGGCGGGCTTGGCGCCGGCCTCGGCGAGGTCGAAGGCGGCGTACCAGGCCGAGTCGTGGGCGGTGACGATCGCCGGGCGGTCGCCGACCCTGACGCCGTAGCGATTGAGGTAGGTCTGGGCGCGCACCCTCCACATGCGCTCGCGCGGGGCGCCCTCGGGCGGCGTGTCGAGGTGGTCAGTCAGCCGCTGGGCGAGGGCGACGAGGTTCTGGTGGTAGTAGCCGATCGCGGTCGTGCGGGTCATCACCGTGACGTTCGGCAGAGCCGCGAGCTCGGCAACGGTAGCGGCGAGCCAATCCCAGGCCGGCTTGCCGTCGATGACTACGGTCGGCTCGGAGAGCAGCGTGCCGCCGACCTCCGCGTTCTCGTCGACGAGCGTGACGGACGCGCCGGAGCGGCCCGCGGCGAGCGCGGCGGCGAGGCCCGAAGGACCTGCGCCGACGACGAGGACGTCGGTGTGAGCGAAGCGGGAGGCGTATCGGTCGGCGTCGGGCTCGGAGGGGGAGACGCCGAGGCCGGCGGCGTTGCGGATGACCGGCTCGTAAACCTTGTCCCAGAACGACCGCGGCCACATGAAGGTCTTGTAGTAGAAGCCGGCCGAGAACAGCGACCCGAGGTTGTCGTTGACCGCGCCCATGTCGAACGAAAGCGAGGGCCAGCGGTTCTGGCTCGTCGCCTCCAGGCCGGTGCGGAGCTCCTGGATCGTCGCACGGGTATTCGGCTCGAAGCGGCCGGGGCCGCGGCGGGTGCCGAAGAGGGCGTTCGGCTCGTCGGAACCGGCGGAGACCACGCCGCGCGGACGGTGGTACTTGAACGACCGGCCCATCAGGTGGACGCCGTTTGCCAGCAGCGCCGAGGCGAGAGTATCGCCGGCAAGCCCCTGGTAGGGTTTGCCGTCGAAGGTGAAGCGGACCGGCTTGCCATGGTCGACGCGGCCGCGGTTCGGGAGGCGATAGGTGGTCACTTGGCGTCTCCCTTCAGGCTGGCGAGGGCCGCATCAACGTCGGGGCGGGGCTCGCCAGCCTTGTAGGTGGCGAGGAACTTGTCGCCGACCGTCTCCCGGGCGGCGTTGAAGAACCGGGCGCAGCCGTTGATGTGGCGCCAGCGCTCGAAGTGCACTCCCTTGGGGTTTGACCGGATGAAGAGGAAGTCGCGCCACTCCTCGTCCGTCAGCTTCGACGGGTCCGCGGGGCGGGCGATGTGGGCCTCGCCGGCGTAGGCGAACTCGAGCTCGGGCAGGTCCTGCTCGCAGTAGGGGCAATGGATCAGCAGCATCGGCGTGGTCCTCAGTGCGCGACGGCGGCGGCGGCGGCTTCGTCGATCAGCCGGCCGGTGGTGAAGCGCTCGAGCGTGAAGGGGGCGTTGATCG
>NZ_CALLYO010000033.1 GCF_937858865.1 uncultured Amaricoccus sp.
ATGGCATCGCGGCCGCCCCGCAGCGCCGGGCCGGGTGAGCCCGGGCCGGCTCAGGCCGGCTGCCGCCGGCGGCTGGCCAGCCCGAGCGCGCCCATGCCGAGCGCGATCAGCCCGAACCCGGCCGGCAGCGGCACCGGGGCGGGAGCCCGCTCGGCGTAGCTGAAGCTCGCCGACACGTCGGCGCCGTGCTTCGCGCCGTCCCAGAGCCCCAGCACGCCGCCGTTGAAGGTGGCGTTCTGCAGCGCGATCGAGAGCACGCCCGAGCCGACGTCGAGCAGGAGCGGCGCGCTCCAGTCGACGCTCCCCCACTGGAAGAAGCCGCCGTGGCCGCGCGTGGTGCCGCCGAGCGTGCCGCTCGCGCTGCCGAGGTAGAAGGCGACATCGAGCGCGCGCGGGGCGGTGTCGTCGGCGCCCACGTCGCCCTCGTCGGTCCAGATGCGGAAGAGGTCGAAGGACGTCGTCTGCCCGTCCGCGAGATCGAAGGAGAAGCCGCCGGGGGCGCTGGTCCGAACCACGAGCCCCGGATCGGCGAGCGCGCTTCCCGAGACGCCCCAGGTCCCGGTGAAGGTCGCCGCCGACGCGGCCGGCGCCAGGAGGATGGCCGCGATCGCGGCCGGAATCAGGTGTTTCATGAACGAATGCTCTCTACTAGCGGACCCTGCGGAACCGTCGTAGCAGCCGCGGCCTGCCCGAGCGAGAATAGCGTTAGCAATCGGTTAACGCCGGGTCCTGCCGGAGAGTCTCAGACGTCGAGCCCGCCCTCGTCGACGAAGCGCGCGTTCTCCTGGATGTACTGGAAGCGCAGCTCGGGCTTCTTGCCCATCAGCCGCTCGACGAGGTTGCCGGTCTCGCCCTCGTCCTCGGCCACCGTCACCTTGACGAGCGTGCGCCGCACCGGGTCCATCGTGGTCTCCTTGAGCTGCGCCGGCATCATCTCGCCCAGCCCCTTGAAGCGGGAGACCTCGATCTTGCCGCGGCCGCCGATGCCGCGGGCGAGCGCCGCCTCCTTGGCCGCGTCGTCGCGCACGTAGACCGACTTCGCCCCCTGGGTCAGCCGGTAGAGCGGCGGGGCGGCGAGGTAGAGATGCCCGTGCTCGATCAGCGGCCGCATCTGTGTGAAGAAGAAGGTCATCAGCAGCGAGGCGATATGCGCCCCGTCGACGTCGGCGTCGGTCATGATGATGATCTTCTCGTAGCGGAGATCGTCGACGTTGAAGCGCGAACCGGCCTGCACCCCCATCGCCTGGCAGAGATCGGCCAGCTCCTGGTTCTGCATCATCTTCGCGGACGCCGCGCCGAGCACGTTCAGGATCTTGCCGCGCAGCGGCAGCACCGCCTGCGTCCTGCGGTCGCGCGCCTGCTTGGCCGAGCCGCCGGCCGAGTCGCCCTCGACGAGGAAGAGCTCGGACCCCTCGCGGCTCGCGCCCGAGCAGTCGGCGAGCTTGCCCGGCAGGCGCAGCTTCTTCACCGCCGTCTTGCGGCTCGTCTCCTTCTCGGCGCGGCGCCGCGCCCGCTCCTCGGCCTTGAGCACGAGATAGTCGAGGATCGCCCCCGCCGTCCGCGTGTCCGAGGCGAGCCAGTGGTCGAAGCGGTCGCGCACCGCCGCCTCGACCAGCCGCGCCGCCTCCTGCGTCGCCAGCCGGTCCTTGGTCTGCCCGACGAATTCCGGCTCGCGGATGAAGACCGAGATGATCGCCTGCCCGCCGTCGGTCACGTCCTCGCGGGTGACCTGCGCCGCCTTGCGGTTGCCGGCGAGCTCGCCGTGCGCCCGCAGGCCCCTGAGGATCGCCGCCCAGAAGCCCTGCTCGTGCGTGCCGCCCTCCGGCGTCGGGATGGTGTTGCAGTAGGAGGCGACGAAGGCGTCGCGCTGCGGCGTCCAGTTGACCGCCCATTCGACCGACCCGACCGTCCCCGCGCCGAACCGCTCGGCGAAGTCGACCTTCCCGGCGAAGGGCTTTTCCGCATAGCACTGGGCGCCCTCCAGCCGCTCGCCGAGATAGTCGGCGAGGCCGCCCGGGAAGTGGAAGGTCGCCTGCTCCGGCGTCTCGTCGCCGGGCGCCAGGCAGCCGGCGGCGCAGCGCCAGCGGATTTCGACCCCGGAGTAGAGATAGGCCTTGGAGCGGGCCATCCTGTGCAGCCGCGCCGGCTTCAGCCGCGCCGAGGCGCCGAAGATCTCGGCGTCGGGATGGAAGGTGACGGTGGTGCCGCGCCGGTTCGGCGCCTGGCCGAGATGCTCGAGCGGCCCGAGCGGCAGGCCGCGGGAGAACTCCTGCCGGTAGAGCTGGCGGCCGCGCGCCACCTCGACCGCCAGCCGGTCGGAGAGGGCGTTGACCACCGAGACGCCCACCCCATGCAGCCCGCCGCTCGTCGCATAGGCGCTGCCGGAGAACTTGCCGCCGGCGTGCAGCGTGCAGAGGATCACCTCGAGCGCCGACTTGCCCGGGAAGCGCGGGTGCGGGTCGACCGGGATGCCGCGGCCGTTGTCGCGGACGGTGAGCGAGAAGTCGGCGTGCAGCTCCATCTCGATGCGGTTGGCGTGCCCGGCCACCGCCTCGTCCATCGCGTTGTCGAGCACCTCGGCGACGAGATGGTGCAGCGCCCGCTCGTCGGTGCCGCCGACGTACATGCCCGGCCGCTTCCGGACCGGCTCGAGCCCCTCGAGCACCTCGATGGCGCTGGCGTCGTAGGCGCGGCTGGCCGGATCGTCGTCGCCGAAGAGGTCCGCTGCGTGGACCATGCGTTGCCTCACTGCTTTCGTTGTTGCCTTCCGCCCAGGGTCGGGGCCATGGATTGAGAAGGACTGCTCCCGTTTATCTATATCCTGCGTGCGGCTTGCGGCAAAGGGGGTCGATGAGGGTCTTCGTTCTGACCGGTGCCGGCGTCTCCGCCGAGAGCGGCCTCGGCACCTTCCGCGACAAGGGCGGGATCTGGGCGCGCTTCGACCCGATGCAGCTCGCGACGCCCGAGGCCTTCGCCCGCGACCCGGCGCGGGTGCACGA
>NZ_CALLYO010000034.1 GCF_937858865.1 uncultured Amaricoccus sp.
CGCGCGACCGGGCGACCGCCTTCGCGGGCGGGCGGGCGATGCTGCGGGCGGGGCTCGGCCGGCTGGGGGCGGTGGACGAGGCGGAGGTGGACCGGCTCTATCCGCGGCTCCTCGATCTCTACGGCGCGGGGCTCGCGGTGCACAGCCGGCTCTACGACGGGGTCGGGGAGGCGCTCGACCGGCTGGAGGCACGCGGCTGGGCGCTCGGGATCTGCACCAACAAGCCCGAGGCGCTGGCGCGGGGGCTGCTCGACGCGCTGGGGCTCGGGCAGCGGTTCGCGGTGCTGCTCGGGGCGGACAGTCTGCCCTGGCGCAAGCCGGATCCGCGCCACCTGCTCGAGACCGTCGCCCGGCTCGGCGGCGTGCCGGACCGGGCGGTGCTGGTGGGCGACACGGTCACCGACCGCGACGCGGCGCGGGCGGCCGGCATGCCCTGCGTGCTGGTCGGGTTCGGACCGGAGGGGGATGCGGTGGCGGCGCTCGAGCCGACGGCGCTGGTCGCGCACTACGACGACCTGCCGGACCTCCTCGAGCGGCTGGTGCCGACCTGATGGCGCATCTCCGTCAGGGATTGACGAATGATAGCGACTCGATACGGCATTGTCCGCCGGCCGCACGACCGACCGTCGACAGCCGTGTCATCTGCATGGAGCAGGAGGATGCCTAGGCGCCCACCGCCCGAAGGTTCGGTCGCGCCGGAGATCGACGCGGTCGAGTGGTTCAACGTCGAGGCGTCGATGACGCTCGCCGGGCTGCGCGGGCGAGTGGTGGTGCTGCACGCCTTCCAGATGCTCTGCCCGGGGTGCGTGGCGGCGGGGTTGCCCCAGGCAAAGCGGATCGCGGCGACCTTCCCGGCGGCGGAGGTCGCGGTCATCGGGCTGCATACGGTCTTCGAGCATCATGCGGCGATGACGACGGTGGCGCTCGCGGCCTTCATCCACGAGTACCGGCTGCGCTTTCCGATCGCGGTGGATCGGCCCGGGGAGGCCGGGCCGATGCCGCGGACGATGGCGGCCTACGGGATGCAGGGGACGCCGAGCCTGGTGCTGATCGACCGGGCCGGGCGGATCCGGCGGCATTCGTTCGGCGCCGAGGAGGACATGCGGGTGGGCGCGGAGATCGCGCTGCTGCTGGCCGAGCCGGGGTGAGGCGGCTCCAGGGCTTGGCATCATACGGTCGCCGGCTGATAGGCGCGCTCCGAAGGGCCGTTAACCACCATGAAGGTCGAGTTAACGCCGGAGCGATCATTGAGAGATTTCAACGGCTTGTCTGGAGTCGCACGCGTGCGACTGCGTGCGAGGGCGGCCCACGTTCAGGCGATCCGACGGTTTCCGTGTCAGACGGCCGGCGGGGCGGAGAGGCTCGCGGCGCGCTCGCGGTGGAGGATGTAGAGGCCGGCGGCGATGGTGACGGCGATGCCGAGGGCGGCGAGGCCGTTCGGCAGGTCGCCGAAGATCGCCCAGCCGATCAGCGTGGCGAAGGGGAGCTCGAGGTACTGCATCGGGGCGAGTGTGCTCGAGGGCGCGAAGCGCAGCGCATAGGTGATCGCGAGGTGCGCGGCAGTGCCGAAGACGCCGAGAAGGAGCAACAGGATCCATTCGGCGCCGGAGACGGCGACCGGGTCGAGCTCGGGCCAGCCGCGGCCGGCGGCGAGGAGGACGAGCGGCGCGAGGATGGCGGTGGCGGCGAGGCCGCTCGCGGCCTGCAGCGCGACGGGATCGGTCTCGCGCGCGATGGCGCGGGTGACGAGCATGAAGAAGGAGAAGAGGACGGCGGAGAGGAGCGGCAGCAGCGCCGGCGCCCCGACCGCCGCGAAGCTCGGCTGCACGACCATCAGCGTGCCGGCGAAGCCGACCACGCAGGCGCCGAGGCGGTGCGGGCCGACCCTCTCGCCGGCGAGCCGGCCGAAGAGGAGCAGGATGAAGGGCATCACGAAGCAGATCGCCACCGTCTCGGCCATCGGCAGGAAGCGGAGCGCGGCGAAGAAGGCGCCGAGCGAGACGATGTGGAGGAGCGTGCGCAGCATCGTCAGGGCCCAGACCCGCGGGGTAAGTGCGAGCGAGCCCCCGGCGCACCGGACGAGGGGCAGCAGCAGGATCGCCTGCAGCGCGTAGCGGGCGATGAGGAGCTCGCCGAGGGGCAGCGCGCCGAGCAGCTTGCCCATCGCGTCGCCGAGCGGCGCGAGGATGCAGAAGGCGACGACGAGAAGGACGCCGAGCAGCGGACGGTCGGCGGCGGCCGGCACGGCCGGGGATAGGGTGGTCATGGCGTGCCGGTCATGCGGGGTCTCAGGCGCGCTCGACGTATTCCATGGTCTCGGTGGAGACGACGACCGCCTCACCCTCGCCGACGAAGGGCGGGATCATGATGCGGACGCCGTTGTCGAGGATCGCCGGCTTGAACGAGTTGGCAGCAGTCTGGCCCTTCACCGCCGGCTCGGTCTCGACGACGGTGCAGGTGACCTTGTCGGGGAGCTGGGCGTTCAGCGCCTCGTCCTCGTAATACTCGACCTGGATCGTCATGCCGTCCTGCAGGAAGGGGCGGCGGTCACCGAAGATGTCGGCCGGGATCGTCACCTGCTCGAAGGTGTCGGTGTCCATGAAGTGGAGGAGGCCGTCGGACTCGTAGAGGAACTGCTGGTCCTTCTGGTCGAGGCGGACGCGCTCGACCTTGTCGGCGGAGCGGAAGCGCTCGTTGAGCTTGCGGCCGTCGCGGATGTTCTTGAGCTCGACCTGGGCGAAGGCGCCGCCCTTGCCGGGCTTCACGTGGGAGGTCTTCACCGCGACCCAGAGGCCGCCATCGTGCTCGATGATGTAGCCCGGGCGGATTTCGTTGCCGTTGATCTTGGGCATGGAAGGGGGTCCGTTATCGGTTCGGAAATTTGCCGGTGCTATATGCGCAAGTTCGTGCGCTGGCAAGTTGCCGGCGGGTGGCCCCGGGCGCGTTCCGGGGGCGGGATCGAATTCTGGGACATGAGTGAATGATTACCTGCAGGGGGCACCTGCCCAAGGCCTTTGCGCGCACGCTCGCCACCCGCGGCTTCCGCCGCCTGACCCCGGTGCAGCGGGCGATGCTGCGGCTCGAGGCAGCGGACCGCGACCTTCTCGTCTCGGCAGGGACCGGGTCCGGCAAGACGGTCGCCTTCGGGCTGATGCTGGCGCGGCGGCTGGTGGCGCCGGGCGGGCGGTTCAACGCCGCGCCCGGGCCGCGGGCGATCGTGGTCGCGCCGACCCGCGAGCTGGCGATGCAGGTGCGGGGCGAGCTAGCCTGGCTCTTCGCCGGCACCGGGGCGCGGGTCGGGAGCTGCACCGGCGGCACCGATCTCGCGGCCGAGCGGGCGGCGCTGGCGGCCGGGCTCGATCTCGTGGTCGGGACGCCGGGGCGGCTCGGGCGGCACCTGCGGATGGGGACGCTCGATCCGGGCGCGGTGGCGGTGGTGGTGCTCGACGAGGCCGACCAGATGCTGGCGCCGGACTTCCGGGTCGAGCTCGAGGCGCTCCTCGCCGCGCTACCGGCGGAGCGGCAGACGCTCATGTTCTCGGCGACGGTCGACGCGGAGGTGGAGGCGCTGGCGGCGCGCTTCCAGTCCGGGGCGCTCAGGATCGCGGCGGACGCAGCGGGCGGGTTCGAGCTGCAGGGCGTGGCGGTCGCCCGGGCCGATCGCGAGGCGGCGGTGGTGAACCTGCTCCGGCTGCACGAGGCGCGGGCGGCGCTCGTCTTCTGCGGC
>NZ_CALLYO010000035.1 GCF_937858865.1 uncultured Amaricoccus sp.
GCATGGCGATCGGCCGCGCCCTCCTCGCGCGCGAGAGCCTGGACGCCGCCGAGGGCTTCCTGCGCGGCGCGCCGGCCTCGGGCGGCTTCCACTTCGCCCTGACCCACCGCCGCGACCGGCGCATCCTCTCCGTCGAGTTCGGCGGCGGGGAGACCTCCATCATCGAGGTCACTGCTCCCGCGCTCCACGCCAACCACGCCCTGCATCACAGGGGCGGGCTCGCGGCGCAGATCGTCACCCGGTCCTCCGGCGACCGCCAGGCGCGCGGTGACGCCCTGGTCGCGACGGGTCGGGAGCCGTTCGCGATCCTGCGCGACACCGGCGGTCCCGGGCTGCCGATCCGCCGCGACGCGCCGGACGATCCCGACCACGAGAACACCCTTGCCACGGCGCTCTTCAGGGTCGAGGACCGTGGCGTCGAGTGGAGAATCCATGACGATGCCGACGGACCGGCCGCCTACGCGGGAACGACCGCCTGAGACCGTCGAGGAACTGCGCGCCCTCGCCGTCGCCATCGCCCGCGGCGAGGCGCCGGTCTCGCTCGGCGCCAAGGCCCAGGACGCGCTCGGGCGGATGCTCGACATGGTCGGCGACCCCGCCCTCCTCTCGATCACCACGCTCGGCGAGGCGCTCGGGGTCAACCCATCGACCCTCACCCGCCTCGCCACCGCCCTCGGATACCCGGGCTTCCCCGGCCTGCAGCAGGTGCTCCTCTCGGCCTCGATGACCGCCCCCGGGGCCTTCTACTCCCGCCAGGCCGCGTCGGCGCTGCGCGGCGGCTCCTCGTCCCGGGCGGCGGCGACCCGGCTCTGCCGCGAGAACCAGGCCAACATCGACCGTTTCGTCGACCGCCTCGACGAGGCCGCCCTCGACGCCGCCGTGGCGCTTCTCGTCGCGGCGCCGCGCGTCGCCGTCCACGGCATTCGCCAGTTCCACGCGGTCGCGAGCTTCCTCGTCTACGGCCTGCGGATGATCCGCTCCGACGTCGCGCTGCTCGACAACGGCAGCCTCGGCGTCGCCGAGGGCCTCGCGGCGCTGTCGCCGGGCGACGTCCTCCTCTCCACGAGCTGCGCCCCCTACTCGACCCAGGTCGCCGAGGCCGCCGCCGTCGCGCAGCGGAGCGGCCTCGCCACCGTCGCCCTGACCGATCGCCCGACCTCGCCTCTCGTCGCCACGTCGCGGGCCGCGATCCTCGTCGACCACGACTCGAGCTTCCTGTCGAACAGCATCGGCGCCTTCGTCGTCGCCGCCGAATGCCTGATCAACGCCTGCGCCGCGGCCAACCCGGAAGCGGCCCGCACCGCCCTCTGCCAGCGCGACCGTCTCATCGGGGCCCTGCGCGTCGAGACCCTCTGACACAGCTCTCGCGCGGGCGCGTCCCGCGACGATGGCCATAGAGAGCGACAGCGCCATGAGACCGCGGGCCGCATCAGCCGCTGGGACGCGCTCACATCCGCAATGCTTTCGATCTAGCCACGGTGCACTTGTCGCTCTCGGATCCGACCGGCGACAGCGCCATCCTCGAATGGATCGACGGCAAGCTGCGATCCACCACGGTCGCGACAATCGCGTGATGACCAATGATCCGCCCTACAACGAGCGACTGGCGCTCGTCGACTATTGGCGTCTGGAAGGGCGTCGATCTGCGCGAGTTCCTGCCCCTTCCTCCAGGCCACCGCCGAGGACGAGCACGAGTTCGCGCGCTCCCGCGTGCCGCTCGTCGCAGCGGTCTCCTGCGATCCGGCGAGCTTCGCCCACGACGCGGCGATCCTCCCTGCCCGCGGCTACCGGCTCGACTGGCTGCGGCCCGTCGACCAGTTCCGCTGGTCCGGGCACGTGGAACTCACCGCCCGCTTCAGCCGCTGAGCCCGCATTAACGCCCCAATCCGACTATTTCAGGTGCAATACGCTTTCCATATGCGTTCCATACGGATTCCACATCGAGCGATTCGCCGTAAACCTTTGCCGCCGCACGAATCCGGCCAAAGCCGCCATCACTCCGGGAAGAGGAAGGTCACCACCGCCCGCGCCCCCCAGCCGTCCGGCCCGGCGTCGGGCGAATCGAGCCAGTAGCGCGCGCCGACCCCGAACTGCACCGCCTGCCCGCCGATCATCGTCGTTTTCGAGACGATACCGTTGATCGGCACCGACCATTCCTCGTTCACCCAGTCGTAGGTCGACTCGCTGTTGAGCGTGAAGGAGACCGCGGCAGGCGTGGTGTAGCTCAGGAACGGCTGCAGGAAGGTCGAGGAGATGTCGTCGTCGCCGGTGACCGACCAGAGATGGTTGCCGAGCATGCCGACCGTCCACGGCCCGGTCTGCATCAGCGCCACCCCGGTGATCCCCGCCCCCCACTCGTCGTCGGCGATGCCGTCGGTCGCGGTCGGGATCAGGAACGCCGGCCCCGCGCCCCAGACCAGCCCGCCGGCGGTCGGCGCCTTGGGCGACAGGAAGAAGCTCTGCGTCGTCGTGCCGAGCCCGAACTGATGGTCCTCGCCCGGGATCACGCCGTCGTTCCAGACCAGCGGCAGGATGGTGCGGGAGATGAGGTTCCAGTTCCCGTTCAGCGAGAAGGGGATCACCGGCTGGAAGTTGACGTAGCTCTGCTTGCCGTCCCCGTCCGGCCCGAAGCCGCTGTTGTAGTTGTACTGGAAAGGCGCGCTGACCAGGTTCGCCACTGGATTGGCCGTCTGCTTGGCCAGATCCTCGGCGGATTGCGCGAAGGCCGCCGGCGCGGCGGCGAGGCAGGCGAGGAAGGTGGCTGTGTAGCGCATGTTCGCGGGCCCCTGACAGATCGCTAGCCGATGCGGCCGCCGGCACCGCCGACCTGGCCGCGATGGAGAAGGTAGTGGTCGAGAAGCACGCAGGCGAGCATCGCCTCGCCGACCGGCACGGCGCGGATGCCGACGCAGGGATCGTGCCGCCCCCGGGTGACGATCTCGGTCTCCTCGCCGCCCGTCGTGATCGTCCGCCGCGGGGTGAGGATCGAGGAGGTCGGCTTGACCGCGAAGCGGGCGACGATCTCCTGCCCGGAGGAGATCCCGCCGAGGATGCCGCCGGCGTGGTTCGAGGAGAAGCGCGGCCGCCCGTCGTTGCCCATGAAGATCTCGTCGGCGTTCTCCGAGCCGGTCAGCGTCGCCGCCTCCATGCCGGCGCCGATCTCGACCCCCTTCACCGCGTTGATGCTCATCAGCGCCATGGCGATGTCGCTGTCGAGCTTGGCGTAGACGGGGGCTCCGAGCCCGGCCGGAAAGCCTTCGGCCACGAGTTCGACCACCGCCCCCACCGAGTTGCCCGCCTTGCGCAGCCCGTCGAGATAGCCCGCCCAGATCTCCGCCGCCTTGGCGTCGGGGCACCAGAAGGGGTTCCTCGCCACCTCCTCCCAGTCCCAGGCGGCGCGGTCGACCGCGTGCGCGCCGATCCGCACCAGCGCGCCGCGCACACGGGCGTCGGGCAGCAGCTCCGCAAGCACCGCCCGTGCCACGCCGCCGGCCGCTACCCGCGCCGCGGTCTCGCGCGCCGAGGAACGGCCGCCGCCGCGGTAGTCGCGGATGCCGTACTTGAGGTGATAGGTGAGATCGGCGTGGCCGGGGCGGAACTTCGCGGCGATGTCGCCATAGTCCTTCGACCGCTGGTCGGTGTTGCGGATCAGCAGCGAGATCGGGGTGCCGGTCGTCCGCCCCTCGAAGGTGCCGGAGAGGATCTCGACCCGGTCGGCCTCCTGGCGCTGGGTGGTGAAGCGGCTCTGGCCGGGGCGGCGGGCGTCGAGCCAGGGCTGGAGGTCGGCCTCGGTCAGAAGCACGCCGGGCGGGCAGCCGTCGACGACGCAGCCGAGCGCGGGGCCGTGGCTCTCGCCCCAGGTGGTGACGCGGAAGAGGTGGCCGAAGCTGTTGAACATGAGCGCCCCTTAGCGCGGCGGGGCGCGGAAGGGAAGGCAGGGCGCGCGCCGGCGCGGGGTGGGCGCGCGCGCCCGGCAGACCAGGACATTGAATCTATTCATGAATTCTGATGTCGTTCATGCTTCCGAAACCTTCGTTAACGGGCATTCGGCAGGCCAAGATCGTGCCCCGGCCCTGCGCCATGTCGACGAAGATCCAGCCCTCGGACGGCGCGGCGTCGAGCGCCTTGTCGAGGCGGCAGATGTGGCTCTCGCGGTCGCAGGCGCACTCCAGCGAAAGACGGGCGCGCCGTCATCCGGCGCGCCGAAGCGCCTGCCGCCAGCGCGGCCGGGAGGGCGCGCAGGCGGCCCGGGAACGGGAACGCTACTGGCCGCTGCTCGCGGTCAGCGACTCCATCACCCGGTCGAGGTTGAAGCTGCCCGGCTTCTGCCGCGGCGGAAATTCCTGGAAGCTCTGGAGCCAGTTGGCGGCATAGGCCGAGGCGGGCGCGATCAGGAACATGTGCTCCATGTACCAGCGGGTGTAGCCCATGGCGTTCTCGTGCTCGGCGCGCTCGAAGGGGTCCATCCGGAGGTTGGTGAGCAGCGGCGCGCGCAGCTCCTTGAACGGATCCTGCCAGACGCGGAGCCCGTGCGCGTCCTGCTCGAGGAAGGTCACCTTCCAGTCGTCGTAGCGGATCGCCGCGACGCTGCCGTCGTCGGTCCAGTAGACGAACTCGTGGCGCGGCCATTCCGCCTCGCCCCTGAGCGCCGGGCCGAGGTCGTAGCCGTCGAGGTGGACCTTGTAGGTCCTGTCGCCGATCTGCTTGCCCGCGAGCAGCTCCTGCTTGGCGTCCGGGTCGCCGGCGGCCGCGACCAGCGTCGTCAGCATGTCCTCATGGGCGCCGATCTCGTTGACGACCGTTCCCGGCTCGATGACGCCGGGCCAGCGGATCAGCGTCGGCACCCGGTAGCCGCCTTCCCAGTTGGTGTTCTTCTCGCCGCGGAACATCGTCGTGCCGCCGTCGGGCCAGGTGAAGGTCTCCGCGCCGTTGTCGGACGAGTACATGACGATGGTGTTGTCGGCGATGCCGAGCTCGTCGAGCTTGTCGAGCAGCTCGCCCACCATGGCGTCGTGCTCGGCCATGCCGTCGGCATAGACGCCGAGGCCGGTCTTGCCCTCGGATTCGGGCTTGAGGTGGGTGAAGATGTGCATCCGGGTGGAGTTCCACCACAAGAAGAACGGCTTCTGCTGGTCGTGGGCGCGCTGCATGAAGTCGAGGGCGCCCGCCGTCACCTCCTCGTCGACGGTCTCCATCCGCTTCCGCGTCAGCGGGCCGGTGTCCTCGATCTGCCCGTCGGCCGTCGACCTGATGACGCCGCGCGGACCGAAGGCCTCCTGGAAGGTGCGGCCGTCCTGCATGGTGAAGTTGCGCGGATAGTCGGGGTTCTCCGGCTCCTCCTCGGCGTTCAGGTGATAGAGGTTGCCGAAGAACTCGTCGAACCCGTGGGCGGTCGGCAGCATCTCGTCGCGGTCGCCGAGGTGGTTCTTGCCGTACTGGCCGGTCATGTAGCCGAGCGGCTTCAGCAGCGTCGCGATCGTTGGATCCTCGGCGGTCATGCCCTCCGGCGCGCCGGGCAGGCCGACCTTGGTGAGCCCGGTGCGGATCGGCGACTGGCCGGTGACGAAGGCGGCGCGGCCGGCGGTGCAGCTCTGCTGGCCGTACCAGTCGGTGAAGAGCGCGCCCTCGGCGGCGATGCGGTCGATGTTCGGGGTCTCGTAGCCCATCATGCCGCGATTGATCGCGCCGATGTTGAACTGGCCGATGTCGTCGCCCCAGATGACGAGAATGTTCGGCGGCGGCGTGGCCGCGGCCTCCTGGGCCAGCGCCGCCGTCCCGAGCGTGCCGGCGGCGAGCATAGTGGCTGCCCCCAGTCTGAGCCGCGTGCCGAGGTGCATGTTTCCTCTCCTCCCGCTGCAGGTCTGCCGCGCCCATTGGACGCCGCTCCGCTAGCGTCGTAGGATCGACGCCCCTGCAAGTCTGCCGCATTTGGGTCATTCGATGAAGGCTGACACGCTCTGGCCGCTCGACGAGCGAGGGTGGCTCGCGGCGCAGCCGCCGGCCTTCCGGGAATGGATGCTCGAGAACGGCCGTTGGCAGCACTATGCGCCGGGGCAGCTCATCTACGACTTCGGCGAGGAGGCCGACGGCCTCTACGGCCTCGGGGGCGGGGCGCTCGAGGTGACGCTGCCGCTGGTGGGCGACGAGGCGGTGACGGTCCACCGGGCCGAGCCGGGCTTCTGGCTGGGCGAGTCGGCGCTGCTCGCGCGGGCGCCGCGCGCGGTCTCGCTGACGGCGGCCACCGACGCGCGCGTCTTCCGGGTGCGGGGGGCGCGGATCCGCGCCCTGGTGCGAGCGCGCCCCGAGACCTGGCGGCATTTCTACGAGCTCAGCCACATCAATGCGACGCTCGCGGTCACGCTGCTCGCCGAGGCGCTGGCGCTCAGCCCGCGGGCGCGGCTGGCGCGGATGCTGCTGCGGCTCGCCGACGCGGAGGGCCGGGTGGTGGCGCGGCAGGAGGAACTCGCGCGGCTGATCGGGATGACGCGGTCGAGCCTGCAGCGGGCGCTGGTCGGGCTGACCGAGACCGGGGCGGTGGGCCGGGGCTACGGCTGCCTCATCGTGCACGACCGCGCGGCGCTGGAGGCGATCCGCGGCGAGGCGTGAGGAGGGCGCGGCAACGACGCGACAGGACGCGACAGGACGCGACCGGGCAGGCTTGCATCCCGGCGCGGGATGCCTATTGTGCGCGGTGCCTCGGGGGGTCCGGCGGTGGCCGGGCTGAGATTGCGTCAAAGCAGACCCGTTGAACCTGAACCGGCTCATACCGGCGGAGGGAAGGCGCGGGTGTGCGATCCCACATTTGCGCTCCTCCGGAACCGCGGAGGAGAATCCATGCGAAAGCTGGCACTGGCCGCCCTCGTCGCGCTGGCGACACCCGCCGGGGCAGAGGAGAAGCCCGAGCTCGTCATCTACACCTACGAGAGCTTCGTCTCGGAATGGGGCCCGGGGCCGCAGATCGCGGCCAACTTCGAGAAGGAATGCGACTGCACGGTGCGCTTCGTCGGCGCCGGTGACGGGGCGGCGCTGCTCGGGCGGCTCCGGCTCGAGGGCCAGCGGACGCCGGCCGACATCGTCCTCGGGCTCGACACGAACCTCACCGCCGCGGCGAAGGAGACCGGCCTCTTCGCGCCGCACGGGATCGCCGACCCGGCGCTCGACCTGCCGATCCCCTGGGAGGACGACACCTTCCTGCCCTATGACTGGGGGTATTTCGCCTTCGTCTACGACAGGACGAAGATGCCGGACCCGCCGGCGAGCTTCGAGGAGCTGATCGCCTCGGACGCCAGCATCGTCATCCACGACCCGCGCAGCTCGACGCCGGGGCTCGGGCTGCTGATGTGGGTGAAGGACGCCTACGGCGAGCGGGCGCCGGAGATCTGGCAGGGGCTGGCGCCGCGCATCGTCACCGTCGCGCCGGGCTGGAGCGAGGCCTACGGGCTCTTCGTGAACGGCGAGGTCGACATGGCGCTCGCCTATACCACCTCGCCCGCCTATCATCTGATCGCCGATCAGGACGACACCAAGGCGGCGGCGATCTTCGAGGAGGGGCATTACATGCAGGTCGAGGTGGCGGCGATGACCGCGACCTCGGACCAGCCGGAGCTGGCGCGGCGCTTCCTCGGCTTCATGCTGACCGACGGATTCCAGGGGGTGATCCCGACCACCAACTGGATGTATCCGGCGCACACGCCGGCGGCCGGCCTGCCCGCGGGCTACGACACGCTGGCGGTGCCGGAGAAGGCGCTGCTCTTCCCGCCCGAGGAGGCGCAGGCGAAGCGCGAGGCGGCGCTGGCGGAATGGCTGGCCGCGCTCAGCCGATAGGGCCGTCCGTCCGCTGGGGCGGCGGGCTGGCGCTGGCGCTCGTCGCGCTCGTCACGCTCGGCACCCTCGCCGCCCTCGTCACGCGCGCCGAGCCCGGGCGCGGGCTCGGGCCGGCGGACTGGGCGGCGGTGCGCTTCACGCTGGTGCAGGCGCTCGTCTCCGCCACGCTGAGCTGCGCGCTCGCCGTGCCGGCCGCGCGCGCGCTGGCGCGGCGGCGCTTTCCCGGCCGGGGGGCGCTGGTGGCGCTGCTCGGCGCGCCGTTCCTTCTGCCGGCGATCGTCGCCGTCTTCGGGATCATCGCGATCTGGGGGCGGGCCGGGCTCTTCAGCCGCGGGCTGGAGGCGGCGGGCCTGCCGGGGCTCGATGTCTACGGGCTGCGCGGCGTGGTGCTGGCGCATGTCTTCTTCAACGTCGCGCTCGTGGCGCGGCTGGTGCTGCAGGG
>NZ_CALLYO010000036.1 GCF_937858865.1 uncultured Amaricoccus sp.
GCGGGCGTGCGGGTGGTGGTGCTCGCCGGCGAGGGGCGGAGCTTCTGCGCCGGCGGCGATCTCGAATGGATGCGGGCGCAGTTCGCCGCCGATCGCGCCGGGCGGATCGCCGAGGCGCGGCGGCTCGCCGGCATGCTGCAGGCGCTCAACACGCTGCCGAAGCCGCTGATCGGGCGGGTGCAGGGCGCGGCCTATGGCGGCGGCGTCGGGCTGATGGCGGTCTGCGACGCGGTGGTGGCGAGCACGGACGCCCGCTTCGGGCTGACCGAGACGCGGCTGGGGCTGATCCCGGCCACCATCTCGCCCTATGTGCTCGCGCGGGTCGGCGAAGGGCGGGCGCGGGCGGTCTTCTTCTCCGGGGCCACATTCGGTTGCGACGCGGCGCGCGCGCTCGGGCTGGTCTGGCGGGCGGTGGTGCCCGAGGCGCTCGACGCGGCGGTGGAGGCGGAGATCGCGCCCTATCTCGCCGCGGCGCCGGCGGCGGTCGCGGCCGCGAAGCGGCTGGCGCGGGCGCTCGGGCCGCGGATCGACGAGGAAGTCATCGAGGCGACGATCGCCCGGCTGGCCGACACCTGGGAGACGCCGGAGGCCCGCGAGGGCATCACGGCCTTCCTCGACAGGCGTCAGGCGGCCTGGGTGGTGCGCTGACGGCGGCGGGCGCCGAGCGCGAGGAGCGCGGCGACGCCGCTGGCGATGAGGCCGACGCCGGCGGGCAGCGGGACGGGCGCCGGGCCGGGCGCGGGCGCCGCGGCATTGCCGGGAACGCCGATGTTGTAGGCGAGGTTGGCGCCGTGGGTGAAGTTCAGGGCGAGGTAGAGGCTGCCGCCCTTGAAGTCGCCGAGATCGAGGCTGAATGACTGCTTCGGCTGGTAGAAGTCGACCCGCACCGTCTTGGCGGAAGTGCCGTCCCAGCCCCAGCGGAAGGGATCGGCGCTGTAGAGGATCGAGGCGCCGGCCGAGTAGGATTCGTCGATGCCGGTCGGGGCGGTGAAGTCGAAGCTCAGCGACTGGTGCCCGGCCGGCAGGGTGAAGAGGAAGTTGTCGTACTGGTTCTGGTTGCCGGTGCCGGCGATGGCGTCATAGCCCGTGGCGACCGCGGTGAGCTGATTCCAGCTCGAACCGAAGGCGCCGCCGGGGAGGGACGCCTCGTTGAGGGTGGCGGCCGATGCCGCCACCGCGCACAGCATCGCCCCGGTCGCCAGGACCGCTACTCGGACACCGGATACGAAGTTCACCACGACTCAAAACCTTTCACGTGCTTGGCGCCCGGGGATCTAGTCGGCGCCGGATCGTCGCGCAACGCGGCTACCGGCGACTTTTACGCTTCATTTACGATTATCCCCGAGGGCGGCCGTGGCGGACAGCGTGGCGCAGGTCGCTGCGGTCGAGGCCGATGTCGCGCAGCATGCCGTCGCTGAGGGAGGCGAGGCGGCGCAGCGCCTCGCGCTCGGCGGCGGCGCGGCGGTAGCTGGTCCAGAAGCGCCGGGTGGCGGTGGTGAGACTGGTCATCTGCTGGCTCCTTCTAGCGGGCCGGACCGGGTGTCCGGCGACGCTCCCCTTCTACGCGGAGGCCCCTGACAGCCTTGTGTCAGGAGGTCCGGAAGCCTCCTGACAGCGTGCTGTCAGGAGGGTGGCTATGGCCGAGCGGCCTCTCCGAAGGGGCGGCCCGTGCGCCAGGCCGATCGCCAGGGATCCGAGGCGGTGATCCCCGAGTGCGGCGAGGGGTAAATGCGTACAGGCCCGCGACGCCTACCTATTTTTCCGGAGGTCCTGTCAAATTATCATGGGGTTCCACGATCGGCGCTTCCCGTGAAGCTGCCGCCATGGCCGCCCGTTTCTACTTCCATCTCGTCAATGGTCACCACGTCATCCAGGACGATCTGGGTGCATTGGCGAACGATCTGGCCGACGCGCATCGGGCGGCGGCGGAGGTCATCGAGGAGTTCAAGAGTGAACAGGCGCGCCACGACCGCGACTGGCACGATTGGGAGCTGGTGGTGACCGACGACTCGGCGCGGTTCGCGCTCATCCTGCCGCTGACTCGCCGAGGCTGCCGCTTTTTCATGCGGTGAACCGCGCCGACCTGTGCGGACGCGTGGCTGGATAGAGAGGCAGGGATCCCAGGGTCTGGGTAAAGCTCGAGCCGAAGATCACGTTCCGTGACGTGGTTGCGGCGCGTTATCTCGGCGTTGGAGCGATCGGGTTGGTGGAGCCGATCTTCGGCCAGTGCGGCTCGATCATCGCCGCCAGCGACTTCTCCGCCGGTCGAGGAAATGTGCTGGGCCCGGAAACGAGCGTGCCGAGTGCCGCTCGAAGGTTCACGCCGGCACCTCGAGGTGCCGGCGTGGCATGGACGGTCAGAGCGCGGCGATTGCGTCCGGGTCGCCGATGCTGGACGAGTAGAGATAGGCGACCTCGGTACGATTCCGCGCCTTGAGCTTCTTCATGATCGCGCGGACATGGACCTTGACGGTGCTCTCGCACATGTTGAGTTCGTAGGCGATTATCTTGTTCGGCTTGCCCTGCCGGATCGCCTCGACGACCTGTATCTGGCGCCCGGTCAGGAATCCCGAACTGTCGGAGGCGCCCTGCGTCTTGTCCGGCAGCAGGCAGTTCGACGGCACGAAGGTCCCGCCGGCGCAGACCAGGCGCAGCACCTGCACGGCGACCTCGGTCGATACGCTGGTCGGAATGAAGCCGTGCACACCGATCTTGAGCAGTTCGAGCACCTGATGCCCGGGCCGGTCGTTCGACTGCACCACGACCGGCACCGACGCGAGCTGGTCGTGCGCCGGAATCATCAGTTCCGACAGGCTCCCGGGCAGCCGGCCGCCATCCGGAATCGACAGCAGGATGACCGCAGGCTGGACGCGCTGACCCGCGCGCAGCCATTCCTTGATGCTCGGCGCCGTAACCACCCGCATCTGCGCGCTGGACGCGATGAACGCCTCGAGCAACTGGCGCAGAAGCGGTCGAGCTTCAATGATCAGTACCAGCGGAGCGTCCTGTCCGGCAGTCAAGGACGCATCTGTGGAAGAGCAATCCCTTTTGTAGGCAACGCCCGTATTCATCATCCCCTCACCCCCACAAGGTCAATCACATGCTAATTCGAGCTGTCCCATTACCCCCAACAGCCCACGCCACGTTAATCCGAGGCGTCACTAACAACAAGCTACTAAAGATAATGCTTAGTGAGTAGGTAAATGGCGAGCGGC
>NZ_CALLYO010000037.1 GCF_937858865.1 uncultured Amaricoccus sp.
GCGCCGATCTTCCTGCTGGTGCCGCAGGTCAAGCTGCCGAAGCGGCTGGATCTGGCGCGGGATGCAGACCGGGCGTTGGACAGCGTGCCGGGGCTGATCGTGGCGAACTGGGTGGGGGGTAGGTTGTGATCGCATCGATGCGCAATCTTGCTCGGCAGCCACGAAACCGACGGCTCGGGTTACCCCGCGCAGCACGACAGCTTCGCGACATCCTTGTCGAAGGTCTGCGCGGCGAGCTTCAGCCCCTCTACCGTGGTCAGATAGGGGAAGATCGTCTCGCCGAGCGCCTTTGTCGTCATGCCGAACTTGAGCGCCATGGCGAGCGTCTGGACACTGTCGGCTCCCTCCGGCGCCATGATCACGCCGCCCAGGAGGCGGTCGGTCGCCCGGTCCGCGACGAGCTTGATCAGGCCGCGCGTGTCGCGGGCGGCGAGCGCGCGGGGCACGTTGTCGAGCGTCAGCACACTGGTCTTGACGTCATGACCCGCGGCGCGCGCCTGCGCCTCGGTCAGCCCGACGCCGGCGACCTGCGGATCGGTGAACACCACCCACGGCATCGCGGCGTTGTCGTAGCGCTCCGCCCCGCCCAGAACGGCGTTGCGGGACGCGAGCTTGGCGCCATAGGCGGCCATGTAGACGAACTGGTCGCGGTCGGTCACATCGCCCGCCGCGAAGATGCCGGCCTTCGTGGTCTGCATGTCGTCGCCCACCCGGATCGCGCCACGCGCGTCGGTCTCGACGCCCATCTCCGCGAGGCCCAGCCCCTCGGTGTTGGCTGCGCGTCCCGTCGTCAGGACGAGGCGGTCGGCCGTCAGATCGCGGTCTGCGCCGTCCACCGTCACCGTCAGGACCGCACGGGCCCCGTCGCGCCGTGCGGCGTCGTAGGTCGCGCCATCGACAACCGCGACGCCCTCGGCGCGCAGCGTCTCCGTCAGCGCCCGGGACACCTCCGGCTCTGTGCGCGGCAGCAGGCGCGAGCGGCAGACAATGGTGACGCGGGTGCCCATCCGCGCCATCATCTGCGCCAGCTCCACGCCGATGTAGCCGCCGCCGAGGAAGATCAGGC
The DNA here is from genome assembly GCF_937858865.1 of uncultured Amaricoccus sp. Classification (GTDB taxonomy): domain Bacteria; phylum Pseudomonadota; class Alphaproteobacteria; order Rhodobacterales; family Rhodobacteraceae; genus Amaricoccus. The sequence continues at coordinate 1,067 of NZ_CALLYO010000037.1, forward strand.
TTTCGGGCAACCGGTCCAGCTCCAGCAGCGACGTGCTGTCGAGCGTTGGTGCGTCCTGGATCCCAGGGATGTCGGGCACGGCGGGTCGGCCACCGGTCGCGACGATCACCTTGGGAGCCGTGATCCTGCGCCCGCCGACCTCGACCCCGCCGAGGACGAGACGCGCCGGACCCTCGTCGAGATAGGTCACACCGCCGTAGCCCGGCAGCAGATCGGCGTACTTCTTCTGGCGCAGTGTCGCGACAAGATCGTCCTTGGCCGCAATCAGCGCCGACCAGTCGGCGACCTGCGCCTCGCTGTTCAGGCCCGGGAACCGATGTGCTGTCTGCGCACCGTGCAGGGCTTCCGCGGCCCGGATCATCGTCTTGGAGGGCACACAGCCCACGTTCACGCAGGTCCCGCCGATGGTGCCATGGCCGATCAGCGCGACGCGCTTGCCTCCCTCGGCGGCGGTGATCGCGGCCGAGAACCCGGCCGATCCGGCGCCGATCACGGCAAGGTCGAAATCGCCCTTGGGCGCGCAGCAATCGTCTTTCATCAAGTCATCCATCCGTTCGAGTGGTCTGGCGCCGCTGCCGTCTCCAGACCGCGTACACGGTCAGCGCGACGAAAAAGGCGAGCGCGGGCAGCAGAACGTAGTCGAGCCAACCCAGCCAGGCCGACAGGCCCACGGCACCCAGAAGCACCACCAGCACCGGAGTGAAGCAGCAGAGCGCCGCGATGACGGTGCCGACGATCCCTGTCGCGATCAGCTTGCGGTCGGACTGCTCGGTCATCTCGTCAGCCCGCGACACGCGCCGGGTAGCCTGCATTGGCCGACGCGGTCGCGATGGCGTCGGCGCTCGTCGCGGCGGTGTCGAAGATCACCGTGGCGGTGCGGGCATCGAAGTCGATCTCGACGGCGCGCACGCCCGCGACGCCCTCCATCGCACGCTTCACGGTGACTGGGCAGAGCGCGCAGGTCATGTTGTCCACCGCGAAGGTGACGGTCTGCTCGGCGGCGACGGTCTGCGCGGCAACAGGGATGGCGGTGATCGGCACAACGGCGGTCAGGCCGAACAAGGCGAGTGCAAGGATCTTCTTCATGTGGATGTCCTTTCGGGGTCAGTAGAGAAGCGGGGCCCACCAGTCGATGGTGAGGGCTGCGAGAACGAGGATCAGGGAGGCCCAGAGAGCCGACTTGGTGATGCGCGCCGATGCTGGCCTTGCGCAGTAGGAACCGGGTTCGCAGACGGTTGGCTTGCGGAAATAGACCTGCCAGAAACCCGCCGCGATGAAGCCGAGCGCGATCACGGCGAAGATCGGCTTGTAAGGCTCCAGAGCCGTCAGGTTGCCGATCCAGGCGCCCGAGATGCCGAGAGTCAGAAGCACCAGCGGCCCGATGCAGCAGGCCGAGGCGAGAAAGGCGCCCACCACACCGCCCGCCGCGAGCCAGCCCTTTCGGGCGGGGCGATCCGCGCCCGTGCTGTCCGTTCTGTCGTCTGTCAGCGCCATGTCGCGCACCTCTCGTCTGTGATTGACGATGGGTGTAGGGTCTGTAGCAACTACAGGCTCAAGAGGAAACTTGCCCATGACCGATCACGAGCGCGAGAGCGGCTTCACACGCGGCGACCTGGCCCGGGCGACCGGCTGCAACATCGAGACGATCCGCTATTACGAGAAGACCGGCCTGCTGCCCGACCCGCCCCGCACGGACGCCGGCTACCGGGTCTATTCCGCCGCACACGCCACACGCCTCCGCTTCATCCTGCGCGCCCGCGAACTCGGGTTCTCGATGGAGGACATCCGCGGGCTGATGGGGCTCGGCGACGGCGCCGCGCCGACCTGCGCCGAGGTCAAGGAACGGACGGAGCGGCACCTTGCCGATGTCCGCGCGAGGATCGCGGATCTTCGGCGTATCGAATCCGTCCTCGCTACAACTGCATCCAGGTGTTCGGGCGCCGAAGTCCCCGATTGTCCGGTGCTCGACGCGATTTCCAACTCGGCCGACCCATGACACCTCGCGAAACCATCCTCGTCGCGCTGCACGCGCGGCTCTCGGCGCTGCCCGCCACCGCTCTGCGCGGGGACGTGCTGCCCGAGCGCATGCCGGTCGAGGGCCTGATGATCCTGCGCGATGGCGAACCAGGTGCGCCCGAAGTCACGCTGTCGCCGCTGCGCTATCACTACCAGCACCGAGCCGAGATCGAGGCGGTCGTTCAGGGTGCCGATCGCGACGCCGCCTTTGACACGCTGACCGCCAGCATCGGCGCAGCGCTCGCCGCCGACCGGACGCTGGGCGGGTTCTGCGACTGGGTCGAGGCCGAAGCCCCGCGCCCGGTCGATCTGCCGGTCGAGGGCGCGGCGAGTCTGAAGGCCGCCGTTATCCCGGTCGTGCTGCACTATTCCACGGCCGACCCGCTGGCCTGACCCAACCGACCACAGGAGACGAACATGGCACGAGCCCAAGGGGCGCGAGCGCTGATGGCGCTTGCGTTCGAGACGACCTATGGAACGCCGCCCGTCAGCGGCTTCACCCGCATGCCCTTCGCCAGCACGTCGCTCGGCGCGGAGCAGCCGCTGCTGAATTCGGAGCTTCTCGGCTACGGCCGCGATCCGCTAGCGCCGATCAAGGACGCCGTGACGGCCGACGGCGACGTCGTCGTGCCGCTGGACGCCGAGGCGTTCGGCTTCTGGCTGAAGGCAGCCTTCGGCGCGCCCACGACCACGGGCGCGGAGGCCCCGTACAGCCACGAATTTCAGTCGGGGTCCTGGACGTTGCCCTCGATGTCGATCGAGACCGGCATGCCCGAGGTGCCCCGCTATGCGATGTACTCGGGCTGCGTGCTCGACCAGATCACCTGGCAGATGCAGCGCTCGGGCCTGCTCACCGCGACCGCGCGGCTGGTGGCGCAGGGCGAGACGGTCGGCACCACGACCAGTGCCGGAACGCCCGCCGCACTGGAGTTGAAGCGCTTCGGCCATTTCAACGGGGCGATCACCCGGAACGGCACCGCCCTCGGCAATGTGGTCTCGGCCGAGATCACCTACGCCAACAACCTCGACCGGATCGAGACCATCCGCTCGGACGGCCGCATCGATGGCGCGGATCCATCCATTGCCGCGCTGACGGGCCGGATCGAGGTGCGCTTCGCCGACCAGACGCTGGTGACGCAGGCGATCAACG
>NZ_CALLYO010000038.1 GCF_937858865.1 uncultured Amaricoccus sp.
AGCAACGCTGCGATCAGCGCGAGCGGTGCGGTCGGCGCCCGGCCGATGCCGATGACCTCCTCATCGTCGCGTGCGCCCGATGGCCGCAGGGTGCATGTCCAGCGGCCGTCGGGCTCGCGGGCGGTGGCCGACAGGGCGACCGACCAGTTCGGAAGCAGGCGGGCCACCAGATGCAGGGCGGCATCCGTCGATTCAACCGCTCCCGGGCGGAGGTCCGATCCAGCCTGCGGCAACGCCGCGTGCAGCCCCTCCAGCGTTGCGACCGCCAGGTCGAATTCAAGCGACGCGGCGCCCTCGATCCTGTCCGCCAGTGCCTGCAACTGATCGCGGTTCATACGGCCTCCCTTCCTGCTGCCACCGGGGCTCCCGCACAGCATGCCGCCTCACCGGCGGCCGCGACTTGATAGAGGTCAATGCGCCCGGTGATGCAGGTGGCCAGATTCTCGTCGAACCCGGATCGGCGAAGAAGGAGTACCTGATGCATGGCGAAATCCGAAGCGTGATCTGGTTCGAGAAACTGGCGCGCGAGGATGTGGCGCTGGTCGGCGGCAAGAACGCCTCGCTCGGTGAGATGATCCGCACGCTCTCGCCCGAAGGCATCCGGGTTCCTCCGGGCTTCGCGACCACCGCCGACGCCTTTCGTGACTACCTCGCAGCCAACCACCTGGACGAGACGATCACCGAGACCCTGGCGAGGCTCGACGCCGGCAAGCTGGCACTGCACGAGGCCGGAGCGGCGATACGCGCGGCGATCGTCGGAGGCGATTGGCCCGCGGACACTGCCACGGCCATCCTGACGGCGTATCGCAAGCTCGAGGAGGCCACCGGTACGGAGAATCCGGCTGTCGCCGTCCGCTCGAGCGCGACGGCCGAAGACCTGCCGGACGCGAGCTTCGCCGGCCAGCAGGAGACATTCCTTAACGTCCGCGGAGATGCGGCGCTGCTCGATGCCTGCCGGCGCTGCTACGCCTCGCTCTTCACCGACCGCGCCATCACCTATCGGCAGCTGAAGGGGTTCGATCATCGCCAGGTGGCGCTGTCGGTCGGGGTTCAGCAGATGGTGCGTGCCGATCTCGGCGGCGCCGGGGTGATGTTCTCGATCGACACCGAGACCGGCTTCGACAAGGCGGTCCTGATCAACGCCGCCTGGGGGCTCGGCGAGAACGTCGTCCAGGGAGCGGTGAACCCCGACGAGTACCAGGTATTCAAGCCGCTGCTCTCCGCCCCTGGCTCTCGGCCGATCCTGGAGAAGCGGCTCGGCGCCAAGGAACGCAAGCTGGTCTACGCGGGCGCCGGCGGCACGGCCACGCGCAACGTGCCGACGTCCAAGGCCGAGCGTGCCGCCTTCGTGCTCTCCGACGACGAGATCCTCGCCCTCGCCCGCCAGGCGGTCGCCATCGAGCGGCACTACGGCCAGCCCATGGACATGGAATGGGCGAAGGACGGCGAGACGGGCGCGATCTTCATCGTGCAGGCGCGGCCCGAGACGGTGCAGTCGCGCGTCGCGGCGGGGGCAATGAAGTCCTACCGCATCCGCTCGGCCGGCAGGAAGCTCCTGACCGGCCTCAGCGTCGGCGAGGCGGCGGTGGCAGGGCGGGTCTGCCTGATCGAGAGTGCCAGGGACATCGACCGCTTCGTCGACGGGTCGGTGCTCGTGACCTCGATCACCGACCCGGACTGGGTGCCGATCATGAAGCGGGCGGCCGCCATCGTTACCGATCACGGCGGGCGGACGAGCCACGCGGCCATCGTCAGTCGCGAGCTCGGCCTGCCGGCGATCGTCGGCACCGGCGACGCGACCCAGGTGCTGCACGACGAGCAGGAGGTGACGGTGTCCTGCGCCGAGGGCAACGAGGGCTTCGTCTATGCCGGCACCGCCGACTTCACGGTCGAGGAACTCGACCTCGGCGCCGTGCCAGCGACCCGCACGCGGGTCATGCTCAACCTCGCCAACCCGGCCGCGGCGTTCCGCTGGTGGCGGCTGCCGGTAGACGGCGTGGGACTCGCGCGGATGGAGTTCGTGGTCTCGAACGCGGTCAGAGTGCATCCGATGGCGCTCGTCCGCTTCGACGAGCTCGAGGACAAGGCGGCGCGCGCCGAGATCGCGGCGCTGACCCGCGGCTACGCCGACCGGACCGAGTACTTCGTCGAGACGCTCGCGCAGGGCCTGTCGCGCATCGCCGCCTTCTGTCACCCGAAGCCCGTCATCGTGCGGATGAGCGACTTCAAGACCAACGAGTACGCGGAGCTTCTCGGCGGGCGGCAGTTCGAGCCGCGGGAGGAGAACCCGATGATCGGATTCCGTGGCGCGTCGCGCTACTATTCCGACGCCTATCGGGCCGGGTTCGCCCTCGAATGCCGGGCGATCCGGCGGCTGCGTGAGACCATGGGCTTCGCGAACGTCATCGTGATGATCCCGTTCTGCCGCTCGCCGGCCGAGGCGGACAAGGTCCTGGCGGTCATGGCGGAGAACGGGCTCGAACGCGGGCGGAACGGTCTCGAGGTCTACGTCATGTGCGAGATCCCGTCGAACGTGATCCTGGCCGAGGACTTCGCCAGGCGCTTCGACGGCTTCTCGATCGGCTCGAACGACCTGACCCAGCTGACGCTCGGGGTCGATCGCGACTCGGGCGAGCTCGCCGCGCTCTTCGACGAGCGCGACCCGGCGGTGCAGTGGATGATCCGCACCGTGATCGAGCGCGCCCATGCGGCGGGTGCGAAAGTCGGCTTCTGCGGACAGGCCCCGAGCAACGATCCCGCTTTCGCGCGGCTGCTGGTCGAGGCCGGGATCGACTCGATCTCGGTGACGCCCGACAGCTTTCTCTCGGTCAAGCGCCATGTAGCGGAGGCGGAGAAACCAGTCCCGGCGTCCCACAAGGCAGCCTTCGCCGGGTGAGCGAAGGCGTGGCCTGGGAGGCGATCAGGAAGCCGCGCGGGCGGCGCGAGCGACGCTCGCCGGGCGTTCGGGTGGCGGGCTCAACGTCTCGCATGAGGCGGTCGACCGGCTTGTCGGGGCGGGCCATGGTGGGCAGGTGGCGATCCGTTGGCTCGGGCGCGAGGGGACGCCACGATGTCCGACACGAGGGCCGTGCGGACAGCCATGGTCAGCGGAGACGCTTGCCCGAGGCCGGGTCGAAGAGCTTGGCGCGGTCCATATTGACCTCGAACGGGAAGAGCGTGTCGGCGGGCGCCTTGTCCTCGGGGTGGACGCGTCCGATCGCTTCGATGCCGCCAAGGCTGAACACGAGCATGGTGTCGGGGCCGGTCGGCTCCACGACGTCGATGGCCCGCTCGAAGGCGAAGACGTTGGTTCCCGGTCGCTGGGTGCCTTGGCGGGTGATCGTCTCCGGGCGCAGGCCGATGAAGAGTTCGCCGCCGAGATGCCGTCCGGCCGGGCCGGCCAGCGGATCGGGGATGGGAAAGCGGACGGCGCCCTCCGCGTCAGTCACCTCGAGCTCGAGGCGGCCGTTCCGCACGACGCGGCCCTTGACGATGTTCATCGACGGAGAACCCATGAAACCGGCGACGAAGAGATCTTCCGGCTCCTCGTAGATCACCTCGGGTGCGGCGAACTGACGGATCTCGCCGCCCTCGAGGACGGCGATGCGCGAAGCCAGCGTCATCGCCTCGATCTGATCGTGGGTCACGTAGATGACGGTCTTGCCGAGGCGATGGTGCAGCTTCTTGATCTCGGTTCGCATCTCGAGGCGGAGCTTGGCGTCGAGGTTCGACAGCGGCTCGTCGAACAGGAAGACGTCCGGATTGCGTACGAGCGCCCGGCCCATGGCGACCCGCTGGCGCTGACCGCCCGAGAGCTGGCCGGGTTTGCGATCGAGCAGCATGTCGATGTGCAGGAGCTCAGTGACGCTGGCGAGCGCGACGTCCTGCTCGGCGCGCGAGGCGCCACGGGTGATCATGCCGAACAGGATGTTCTCGCGCACGGTCTTTGTCGGGTAGAGCGCGTAGGATTGGAACACCATGGCGATGTCGCGGTCCTTCGGGGCGACGTCGTTGACCTTGCGCGCCCCGATGTGGATGTCGCCGTCCGACAGCGTCTCGAGGCCGGCGATCAGGTTCAGGACCGTCGACTTTCCGCAGCCCGACGGCCCGACCATGACGACGAACTCGCCGGCGTCGATCTCGAGGTCGATGCCCCTGATGACCTCGTTGGCGCCGAACCGCTTCCAGACGTTCTCCAACCGGACGTTTGCCATGTCTCAGCCCTTGAGCGCGCCGGCGGCGAGGCCACGGATGAAGTACTTGCCCGCGAAGACGTAGACGAGCAGCGTCGGCACGGCGGCGATGATCGCCGCCGCCATATCGACGTTGTACTCCTTCACGCCGGTGGAGCTGGCGACCAGATTGTTGAGCGCCACGGTCGCCGGGTTGTTGTCGCCGGCCGAGAAAGCGATGCCGAACAGGAAGTCGTTCCAGATCTGGGTGAACTGCCAGATCACCGTGACCACGAAGGCCGGGAGCGCCATTGGGGCGACGACGCGGAAGAAGATGCCGAAGAAGCCGGCGCCGTCGACCTTGGCGGCCTGGACGATGCCGTCGGAGACGCCGACGAAGAAGTTGCGGAAGAAGAGCGTGGTGAAGGCGAGGCCGTAGACCGTGTGGACCAGCACCAGGCCCCAGAGACTGCCGGCAAGGCCGAGCGCGCCGAGGGTACGCGCCATCGGCAGCAGCACGACCTGGAACGGGATGAAGGCGCCGAAGAGCATCAGGCCGAAGATCAGGTCGGCGCCGCGAAAGCGCCACTTGGTAAGCGCATAGCCGTTGATCGCCCCGAGCATGGTCGAGATCAGCACGGCCGGCACCACCATCAGGATCGAGTTCAGCATGTAGGGCTTGAGCCCCGAGCAGCGCACGCCGACGCAGGCCGAGTTCCAGGCGCGGACCGTCGGCTCCAGCGTCGGATTCCGGGGCGGGCTGATCAGCGAGCCGGTGCGGATCTCGTCGAGCGGCTTCAGCGCCGTCATCACCATGACGATCAGCGGCATCAGGTAGTAGAGGGCGAAGAGGCCGAGGATGGCGAAGAGCAGCCAGCGGAGCGCGGTGCTGGCGGCGGTCTTCGGCCGGACGATGCCTTGGGCCTCGCTCATCGCTGGCCCGCTCGCAGCTCGGAATAGAGGTAGGGGACGATGACGGCCATGATCGTGACCAGCATCATGACGGCGCTCGCCGCGGCGAGGCCGAGCTCGCTGCGCTGGAAGGCGTAGGCGTACATGAAGGTCGCCGGCAGGTCGGTGGCGATGCCGGGCCCGCCGGCGGTCAGGGCGACGACGAGGTCGAAGCTCTTGATGGCGAGGTGCGCCAGCACGATGATCGCCGACAGGAACACGGGTCGCAGCATCGGCAGGACGATGCCGCCATAGGTCCGCCACGGGCCCGCGCCATCGACCGCCGCCGCCTTGATGATCTCGTCGTCGATCGACCGGAGCCCTGCCAGGAACAGCGCCATCACGTAGCCGGACGACTGCCAGATGCCGGCGATGACGACGGTGTAGATCGCCATCTCGCGGTTCACCAGCCAGTCGAAGCGGAAGGTCTCGAATCCGATATCGTGCATGACGCGTTCGATGCCGAGGCCGGGGTTCAGGATCCACTTCCAGGCGGTACCGGTGACGATGAAGGAGAGCGCCATCGGGTAGAGGTAGATGGTGCGCAGCGCGCCCTCGACGCGGATCCGCTGGTCGAGGAGGATCGCGAGCAGAATGCCGATCGCCAGGCAGCCGGCGATGAAGAGGCTGGCGAAGATCACCAGGTTCTCGAGCGCGACGTACCAGCGCGGGGTGCTCCACAGCCGCCGGTACTGCAGCAGCCCGGCGAGCTCGTAGCGGGGCAGCACCCCCGAGCGCGTAAAGGAGATCCAGACCGTCCAGAG
>NZ_CALLYO010000039.1 GCF_937858865.1 uncultured Amaricoccus sp.
CTCCGACCTCGCCGAGATGGATGCGCTCTGGGACGCGGCCAAGCGCGCCGAGCGCGAGCCGCAGCCCTCGTGACCCCGGCGCAGGCAGCGATGCCCCGGGACGTCCCGCACGAGGAGCCGCCGAGAGAGCTGCCCGAACCGCCCGGCCTCCGCCGGCTGCGCCGCCTCGTCACCCTGCTCACGGCGACGCTGATCGTCGGGATGGCGACCATCGTCGTCCTGCTCTTCATCCGCCTCACCTCCGCGCCGCAGGCGCCGGAGCTCCCCACCGCGATCGCCCTGCCGGCCGGCGAGCGCGCCGGTGCCGTCACCTTCGGCAGCGACTGGCTGGCGGTGGTGACGGTCGACGAGGCGGGGCAGGAGCGCATCCGGGTACTCGACCGGACGAGCGGCGCCGAGCGCGGGATGGTCGAGATCGGCCGGCGGCAGTGATTCGCGAATCATGATTCGCGCCTGACCCTTGCCAAGGGGGCACCGGCACACGATATTCCGTCAATGTCGCTGCCCCCCGGATTTCTCGACGAGCTTCGCACGCGCGTTTCCCTCGCGCAGATCGTTGGCCGGAAGGTCGCCTGGGACCCCCGCAAGAGCAACGCGGCCAAGGGCGACTGGTGGGCACCCTGCCCGTTCCACCAGGAGAAATCCGCGTCGTTCCATGTGGATGAGGGCAAGGGCTATTACTACTGCTTCGGTTGCCACGCCAAGGGGGACGCGGTCAGCTTCCTGCGCGAGACCGAGAACCTCGGCTTCATCGAGGCGGTAGAGCGGCTCGCCACCGAGGCCGGCATGGCGATGCCCGAGCGCGACCCGGCGGCCGCCGCCCGCACCGCCGCGAATCAGGGCCTCGTCGAGGCGATGGAGGCCGCCGTCCAGTTCTACCGCCTGCAGCTCGCGACCGCCCGCGCCGCCGAGGCGCGGGCCTACCTCGACCGCCGCGGCCTCACCCCGGCCACCCGCGACCGCTTCGAGATCGGCTATGCGCCCGACGAGTGGAGCGCGCTGCTCGATCAGCTGACCGGCAAGGGCTTCGCGCGCGAGAAGCTGGCCGAGGCCGGGCTCGTCACCGGCAACGCCGCGAAGGTCTACGACCGCTTCCGCGGCCGCATCATGTTCCCGATCCGCGACGGGCGCGGCCGCTGCATCGCCTTCGGCGCCCGGGCGATCGGAAAGGGCCAGGAGCCCAAGTACCTGAACTCGCCCGACACGCCGCTCTTCGACAAGGGCCGCACCCTCTACAACCTCGGCCCGGCCCGCGCCGCCGCCCACAAGGCCGGCACCGTCATCGTCGCCGAGGGCTATATGGACGTGATCGCCATGGCGCAGGCCGGGCTCGAGCACGCCGTCGCGCCGCTCGGCACCGCGATCACCGAGACCCAGCTCGAGCTGCTCTGGAAGCTCGCCCCCGAGCCCCTGGTCGCCCTCGACGGCGACAGCGCCGGCATGAACGCCGCCCAGCGCCTGATCGACCTCGCGCTGCCCCACCTCGGGCCTGGCCGCTCGCTCCGCTTCGCCGTCATGCCCCCGGGCCAGGATCCGGACGATGTCGCCCGCGCCGGCGGCGCCGCCGCCCTCGCGCCGATCTTCGCGGCCTCGCGCCCGATCATCGACCTCCTCTGGGCCCGCGAGACCGAGGGCGCCGTCCTCGACAGCCCGGAGCGCCGCGCCGCGCTCGACGCCCGCCTGCGCGCCCATCTGGCACGGATCGTCGACCCGACAGTCCGCGCCCACTGGGAGGCCGAGGTCCGCGCCCGCCGCGCCGCGCTCTTCGCCCCGCCGGCCCGCCCGCGGCCCGGCAAGCGCGAAGCCCGGCCCCGCCCCGGCGCCCCGCGCAGCGCCGGCATCCAGGGCACGGGCGCTGCCCGCGCCTCGCGCCTCGCCCGCGCCACCGCGGACACCGCCGTCGAGATGCGGATGCGCGAGGGCGCCATCCTCGCCGCCTGCCTCAACCACCCGCGGGTCGCCCTCGAGTTCGCCGCGCGTCTCGAGGATCTCGTCTTCGCCACGCCGCGCCATGGCGAAATTCTCGCCGCGCTCTTGACCGCGCTCGCCGGCTCACCAGATGAGCCCCAGGCGGTGCCTACCTTGGTGCAGGCTGCCCTGGGGCGTGACCCCCTCGTCGACCTGCCGGCGGAGATCTTCCGCGCCTACCGCCACTTCGGCGCGTCCGGCACGCCGGATGTGGTCCGCCGCGCCCTGGAGGAGGAACTGACCCGTCGTGCCGCGCTGGTGGGGCGCGCCGCCGAAATCCGCGAGGCGGCCGCCGAAATCGCCGACGATCCGGGGGAATCGCTCACCAACCGCGTCCGCCTCGCCGCCGAGGCGGAGCATTCCGCGAACACCAGGCCGCTCGAGGAAGACCAGTCCGCCGAGGCCTCGGAGCATCTCGAGTTCGCCAGCGTGATCGGCGCCGCTGAGGCAAGCCGGTCACGCAAGCCGCGAAAACACTGACCCCTCGTTGCGAATCACCGATTCGCAACCCACAAACGAAGTCCTGCGGGCACATCGCCCACCCGGCCTCCAGTTGGAGCAATCGATGGCCAAAGACGAAGAGCCGAAGAAGCCCGACGATCCCAACGACGGTTCGGCGGCGATGCTCGACATGAGCCAGGCCGCGGTGAAGAAGATGATCTCCACCGCCAGGGCCCGCGGCTACATCACCTACGACGAGCTGAACGAGGTCCTGCCGCCCGAGCAGGTCACCTCCGAGCAGATCGAGGACGTCATGGCCATGCTCTCCGAGATGGGCATCAACGTCATCGAGAGCGACGAGGCCGAGGAGGAGGAGGGCCGCGACGACGCGCCGCCCACCCCCGAGGAGGGCGGCTCGCGCGACCTTGCCGTCACCTCCGTGGGTGGCGAGGCGCTCGACCGCACCGACGATCCGGTGCGCATGTACCTGCGCGAGATGGGCTCGGTCGAGCTCCTGTCGCGCGAGGGCGAGATCGCAATCGCCAAGCGCATCGAGGCCGGGCGCAACACGATGATCGCCGGGCTCTGCGAGAGCCCGCTCACCTTCCAGGCCATCACCATCTGGCGCGACGAGCTGCTCGACGAGGCGATCATGCTCCGCGACGTGATCGACCTCGAGACCACCTTCTCGGGCCAGATGGAGTCGGACGACGTCGAGAGCGTGCTCTCCGAGATGAAGCCGCCGCCCGCGCCCGCCGCTGCCGCTGCCGCCACCGCTGCGCGCCCCGAGCCCGTCCGCCCGGCACCCAAGCCCGAGCCGAAGCCCGCCGCCGCCCGGCCGGCGCCGAGCGTCCGCGCCGCAGCCGACGACGAGGACGGCGACGACGAGGATGCCGACCTGCCGCTCGACGACGAGGAGGAAGAGGCCGCCGCCCCCGTCCCCGACCCGGAGGAGGACGAGGACGACGACCAGTCGAACCTCTCGCTCGCCGCGATGGAGGCCGCGCTCAAGCCGCAGATCCTCGAGACGCTCGAGCGCATCGCCAACGACTACGTCCGCCTCGCCGAGATGCAGGACGAGCGCATCTCCGCCACGCTGAACCGCAACGAGAGCTTCACCTCCGGCCAGGAGCGCGACTACCAGCGGCTGCGCGGCGAGATCGTCGAGCTGGTCAACTCGATGCACCTGCACAACAACCGCATCGAGGCGCTGGTCGACCAGCTCTACGGCATCAACCGCAAGATCATGTCGCTCGACGGCGCCATGGTGAAGTTTGCCGACCAGGCGCGCATCAGCCGCCAGGAGTTCATCGAGGAATACCGCGGCTGCGAGCTCGAGCCCGGCTGGCTCGACCGCGTGGGCCAGAAGAAGACCCGCGGCTGGGACCAGCTCACCACCCGCTTCCGCGACAAGGTCGAGGAGACCCGCCAGGAGATGGCCGAGATCGGCCAGTACGTCGGCGTCGACATCTCCGAGTTCCGCCGCATCGTGAACCAGGTGCAGAAGGGCGAGAAGGAGGCCCGCCAGGCCAAGAAGGAGATGGTCGAGGCCAACCTCCGCCTGGTGATCTCCATCGCCAAGAAGTACACCAACCGCGGCCTGCAGTTCCTCGACCTGATCCAGGAGGGCAACATCGGCCTGATGAAGGCGGTCGACAAGTTCGAGTACCGCCGCGGCTACAAGTTCTCGACCTACGCCACCTGGTGGATCCGCCAGGCGATCACCCGCTCGATCGCCGACCAGGCCCGCACCATCCGCATCCCCGTCCACATGATCGAGACGATCAACAAGCTCGTCCGCACCGGCCGCCAGATGCTGCACGAGATCGGCCGCGAGCCGACGCCGGAGGAGCTGGCCGAGAAGCTGCAGATGCCGCTCGAGAAGGTCCGCAAGGTGATGAAGATCGCCAAGGAGCCGATCAGCCTCGAGACCCCGATCGGCGACGAGGAGGATTCGCAGCTCGGCGACTTCATAGAGGACAAGAACGCCATCCTGCCGCTCGAGTCGGCGATCCAGCTCAACCTGAAGGAAACCACCACCCGCGTCCTCGCCTCCCTCACCCCGCGCGAGGAGCGCGTCCTGCGCATGCGCTTCGGCATCGGCATGAACACCGACCA
>NZ_CALLYO010000040.1 GCF_937858865.1 uncultured Amaricoccus sp.
GCTGGCCGATCCGCCGGCGGCGGCGCGGGCGCGGCTCGACTTCGCGCTCGCCGCGATGGGCGCGCGGGCGGTGCCGGCGGGGGAGGGCGCGGCCTATGTTTTCGGCGCGGCGGCGGGCCATGCCTGGCCGGGCGAGCCGCAGCCGGAGGAGCGGCGGGCGCGCTTCGCCGAGGCGCTGACCGAGATCATGGGGCATTACGGGCGCCGCCCGGCGGCGGAGGTCGCGGGGCTGCTGCACGGCATCGGCATCCGCGCGCTCGCCCGGGTGCGCGGGGCGGCGGGGCGGACGCCGGCGGCGCTGGGGGCGGGCCTCACGGCGGCGGACGTGGTGGCGGAGGCGCGGGAGTTCTCCTATGCCCGCTACTTCGGGATGGAGGAGCACCGGCTGCGGCACCGGCGCTTCGACGGCGGGATGTCGGAGACGATCGACCGCGCGGTCTTCACCAGCGGCGACGCGATCACCGTGCTGCCGTTCGATCCGCGGGCGGGGACGGTGCTGCTGATCGAGCAGTTCCGCTCCGGTCCGTGGGCGCGGCGCGACCCGCATCCCTGGTGCCTCGAGACGGTGGCCGGGCGCTGCGACGTGACCGAGCCGCCGGAGGCGACGGCGCGGCGCGAGGCGCGCGAGGAGGCCGGGCTCGAGCTCGGGCGCATCGAGCGGATCGCCGACTTCTATCCGTCGCCGGGCATCGTCGGCGAGCATATCACCGCCTTCGTGGCCGAGGCCGACCTCGGCGGGGCGGGCGGGGTCCACGGGCTCGCCGAGGAGCAGGAGGACATCCGCGCGCTGGTGCTGCCGCTCGCGGCGGCGGTGGCGGCGGTCGAGACGGGCGAGATCAACACGAGCCCCTTGATGATCTCGCTCCTCTGGCTGGCGCGGCACGAGGCGCGGCTCCGGGCCGCGTGGTCGTGATGCAGCGGCGCATTGAAGCCACCGGCCGAAGCCGCTACTCCCGGGAGGCATACGGGCAGGAGGAGAAGGCGATGATCGTGGCGGCGGATCTCCCGGCGGCCGTGGGCAATACGCCGCTCATCCGGCTGCGGCGGGCCTCGGAGGCGACGGGCTGCGAGATCTGGGGCAAGGCGGAGTTCATGAACCCCGGCCAGTCGGTCAAGGACCGCGCCGCGCTCTGGATCATCCGCGACGCGGTGGCGCGGGGGGCGCTGAAGCCCGGGGGGACTGTCGTCGAGGGCACGGCCGGCAACACCGGCATCGGGCTCGCGCTCATGGGGGCGGCGATGGGGTTCCGCACGGTGATCGTGATCCCGGAGACGCAGAGCCAGGAGAAGAAGGACATGATCCGCCTGGCCGGCGCCGAGCTGGTCGAGGTGCCGGCGGTGCCCTATCGCGATCCGAACAATTACGTCCGCTACTCCGGGCGGCTGGCGGAGAAGCTCGCGGCGCGCGATCCGCAGGGGGCGGTCTGGGCGAACCAGTTCGACAATGTGGCCAACCGGCAGGCGCATATCGACGCGACGGCGCCGGAGATCTGGGAGCAGACCGGCGGGCGGATCGACGGCTTCATCTGCGCGGTGGGCTCGGGCGGGACGCTCGCCGGCGTGGCGGCGGGGCTGCGCGCCCGCAAGCCTGAGATCAGGATCGGGCTCGCCGATCCGCATGGCGCGGCGCTCTGGCACTATTACGCCCACGGCAGCCTGAAGGCCGAGGGCAGCTCGATCACCGAGGGGATCGGCCAGGGGCGGATCACCGCCAACCTCGAGGGGCTGACGGTTGACATGCCCTATCGCATCCCCGACGTGGAGGCGGTCGGGCAGGTCTTCGACCTGCTGCGCGAGGAGGGGCTCTGCCTCGGGGCCTCCTCGGGGATGAACGTGGCGGGGGCGGTCCGCATGGCGCGCGACCTCGGCCCCGGGCATGTGATCGTGACGATCCTCTGCGATCTCGGCACGCGCTACCAGTCGCGGCTCTTCAACCCCGCGTTCCTGCGCGAGAAGGGCCTGCCGGTTCCCGGGTGGCTGGAGCGGCCGGGCGGCGATCTTCCCGATGCCTGGGCCGGCTGAAGCGCGCTCGGCCCGGGCGACCGGCGAAGGCGGCGCGCCCTTTCCGTCCGTCCCGCCCCGGGCCCTGGCCTCGGCGGGCGCCCACCGGGCCGGGCGCCGCGCTTCTGGCCTGGCGCGTGCGCTGGCGGCGCTGACGCTTCTCGTCCTGATCCTCCTCGCCGGACCGGGCCTCGCCCAGAACGCGGCGGCGGAGGCGGACGATTCGCCGGCGGCGCGCATCGACCGGCTGATCGCCGATCCCGATACCTCGACCGCCGAGCTCGAGGTCATGCGCGACCGGCTGGTCACCCAGCGCAACGACGCGCTGGCGGCACAGAAGGAGCTGCAGCCGGCGCTCGACGAGGTCAACGCCCGCGTCGCGGCGCTGGGCGAGCCGCCGGCGGAGGGCGTGACCGAGCCGCCGGAGACGGCGGCGCGGCGCACCGAGCTCAACCAGCAGCTCGCCGACGCCATGGCCCCGATGCTCGCGGCCAAGGACGAGTTCGAGCGGGCCAACGCGCAGATCGCCGAGATCGACCGCATCGTGCGCGCGCGCTTCTCGGCCGAGCTGATGAGCCGCGGCCCGAGCCCGCTGATGCCGACGGTCTGGACCACGGCGGCGGAGGAGATCGGCTCGAAGGTCGTGATCTACCGCGAGGCGCTGCGCGACCGCTTCAACGATCCGGTCAACCGGCGCATCGCGCTGCGCCGGCTGCCGGTCAGCCTCGCGCTGGTGCTCGCCGGCACCGCGGCGACGCTGCTGGTGCGCCGCTGGCTGATGCGCTGGGTGGACGAGCGGCTGCTCGCCACGGCGAGCGGGCGGGCGGCGGCCTGGATCGTCGCGCTGCGCAACCTCTCGCGGCTGATCGTGCCGGTGGTGGGGGCCGGGCTGATCTTCGCCGCGCTCGATCCCGAGGGGCTGGTCGCCCACACCGGGGAGGGGCGCCTCTTCGAGATCCCGGGCTTCATCCTCATCCTGATCGGAGCCTCCTGGCTGGCGACGAGCCTCTTCTCGCCGCGGCACGAGTCCTACCGCCTGGTACCGCTCGACAATCGCGAGGCGCGGCGCGGCGCGTCGCTGGTGCTGGTGCTCGGCTGCATCATGGCGCTGGCCCGCTACGCCATGTGGGCGATCGCCCGCTTCGACTTCTCTCAGGCCACCCAGACGGCGATCTTCTTTCCGCTGGTGCTGCTCGGGGCGCTCGGGCTCTGGCGGGCGGCGCGCCTGATCGACCGGATCAGGGCGCGGCTGGCGGGGCCGGAGCAGGGGCAGTCGCCGACGGCGGTGCTCGGGCTGCGCTTCCTGCGCGTGGTGGCGCGGGTGGCGCGGGTCGTCGCGGTGGCGGGCCCGTTGCTGGCGCTCGCCGGCTACCTGCCGGCCGGGGCCTTCCTCGTGCTGCCGAGCGTGATGACGCTCGGGCTCTTCGGCGCCATCGTCGTCGTCTACGACCTGCTCGAGAAGACCGCGGTCAACTTCCTCGCCGCGCCGAATGCGTCGCAGGACGACACCGGCCTCATTCCGGTGGTGGTGGGGACGCTGGTCGGGATCACGGCCATTCCGCTGCTCGCGCTCATCTGGGGGGCGCGGCGCACCGACCTGGCGGAGACCTGGGGGATGCTGAACGAGGGGGTGACCCTCGGCGGGATGCGGATCTCGCTGAGCGTGATCCTGACGCTCGTCGCCGTCTTCGCCCTCGGCGCGGCGCTGACCCGGATCGTCCAGACCGTCCTGCGCGGCTCGGTGCTGCCGCGCACCAAGCTCGACGCCGGCGGGCGCAACGCGGTGGTGGTGGGGATCGGCTACCTCGGCTTCGTGGTCGCCGCGCTCGCCGCCGTCTCGGCGGCGGGGCTCGACCTCTCCAACATCGCCATCGTCGCCGGCGCGCTCTCGGTCGGCATCGGCTTCGGCCTGCAGAACCTGGTCTCGAACTTCGTCTCCGGCATCATCCTGCTGGTCGAGCGGCCGGTGAAGGAGGGGGACTGGATCGAGGTCGGCGGCTTCTCGGGCTACGTGCGCGGGATCAACGTGCGCTCGACCGAGATCCAGACCTTCGACCGCGCGAGCGTGATCCTGCCCAACAGCGACCTGGTGGCCGGGACGGTGCTGAACCGGACGCATTCCGGCACCTACGGGCGGGTGCAGATCCCGATCGGGGTGAGCTACGAGGCCGAGCCGCGGCAGGTGGAGGCGATCCTGCGCTCGATCGCCGAGGCGCATCCGCTGGTGCTCGAGGACCCGGCGCCGGTGGTGCTCTTCATGGGCTTCAGCCTCAACACCATGGACTTCGAGCTCCGCTGCTGGCTGCGCGACGTGAACTTCTCGCTCTCGGCGCGCTCGGACATCAACTTCGAGATCGTGAGCCGCTTCCGCGCCGAGGGCATCGAGTTCCGCCTGCCGCCGCCGGTGCAGCATGTGCACCAGCTCGACGAGGTGAGCGCGGCCTTCCTGGTGGCGGCCCAGAAGTCGGCGGAGGAGGAGGGGGAGCCCGGTTCCGACGGCACTGCCGGGCCGCCGCCCGCCAAGCCGGCGTGATCGCTTGCAGGCCGGGCCGCCCGCGGCTATCAGGCGGCGGGGGCGATTAGCTCAGCTGGTAGAGCGCCTCGCTTACACCGAGGATGCCGGCGGTTCGAGTCCGTCATCGCCCACCACACCCCCTGGCGGAGCGGCACCAGTCTTCCCATATTGGGAGCCATCCTCTTGACTGCTCCCATCCTGGGAGTATGGTGCTCCGCATGAGGGTCATCGCGAGGAGCACGCTGATCGCCTTCGCCGCCCGGAACCCCAAGGCCTCTGCCTCGATCGAACGCTGGCACCAGATCGTCAGGCATGCGACGTGGAAGACGCCCGAAGAGGTCAGGGCGGCGTTCTCCGGGGCGAAGGCGCTGAATGGAGAGCGCATCCGCTTCGAGCTGCATGGCGGTGATTTCCGGATGATCGTCGCTTTCGACTTCCGCCGGCAGGTGGCCTTCGTGAAATTCCTCGGCACGCATGCCGAGTACGACAAGGTGGACGCCCTGACCGTCGAGCGGTTCTGACCGGTCTCCACATCGCTTCGAGGACAACCGCATGCCCGATCTCCACCCCATCCGAACCCCCGACGACCACAGGGAGGCTCTCCGCCGCATCGAGGAGCTCTGGGGTGCCGAGCCCGGCACCGCGGACGGCAACCTCCTCGATATCCTGATCGACCTCGTGGAGCATTATGAGGATCGGCACTGCGCCATCCCGGACGTCGAGCCGATAGAGGTGCTGCGCTTCTCGATGGAGGCGAACGGCCGGACCCAGGCGGACCTCGCCGAACTGCTCGGCTCGACGTCGCGCGCCTCCGAGGTGCTCGGCGGCCGGCGCAGGCTCTCGATGGGCATGATCGCGAAGCTGCAGGCGAAGTGGCATATCCCGGCCGGTGCGCTCGTTCCGGCCTACGAGGCCGGGCAGGCGAGAGCAGGTTGAGGGCCGGATGCCAGCGGCCGCCCGCTACTCGCGCTTGCCGCTTCCCATGCGGGAGAAGGCGTCGAACATCTGCTCGAAGCCCTTGAGGTTGGCGGGGAGCCAGGTGCGGAGCATCTCGGCCGGGTCCATCGCCTTGAGGTTGGCGGACATGCGCTCCTGCAGGTCGGCCATCAGCTGCTCCTGCATCGGCTTGACGTCGGGGAGGCCGAGGAAGCTGCGGGCCTCCTCGGGCGTGCAGTCGATCTCGATGTTGATCTTCAAGGCGCGCCTCAGAAGCGGTAGGTGATGCCGAGGACCGGGCCCTGGATGTCGAGGTCGAGCGCGGCGCGGTCGGTGACCTCCTTCTCGATCGAGACGTAGCGGTAGCCGAGGGTGCCGGCCCAGCGGTCGCTGAACCCGTAGTTGGCGCCGGCGTAGAGCTCCCAGCTCTGGTCCGAGGCGCCGTCGAAGCCGCCGTAGTCGGCGAAGCCGTGCAGCGACCAGCGGTCGTTGACGGTGTAGCCGCCGCGCAGGCCGATGATGGCGTCGGTCCAGTCGAGGTCCTTGCTGAAGGAGGCCTCGCCGAGGTTGGCGGTGCCGATCCTGAACTCGACGGTGGTGTCGAAGTAGCGGGCGCCGCCGTAGACGTCGACGTAGCCCCTGGGGTCGTCGAGGACGCGGTAGCTGAGGGCGGCGGTGTAGAAGCCGAGCCGGGTCTTGGTCTCGGTGGAGACGCGCTCCTGCACCCAGGTGCCGTCGTTGCTGAACTCGGAGTAGACGGCGTCGAGCAGGAGGCCGAACTTGTCCTTCTGGAAGAAGGCGGAGCCCATGAAGGCCGCGTCGAGGGCCGAGAGCACGTCGGTGGTGTCGAGGTCGACGAGCGGCCGGCCGTCCGGGCCCTCCTGGGAGCCGTTGATGACCGGGAGCCAGGCGTAGAGCGTGGCCTGGCCGGACCAGCCGCTTGTCCAGTCGGCGGCGGCGGGCGCGGGGGCCGGGGTGACGACCGGGGACGCGGCCGGGGACGCGGCGGGGGACGCGGCGGGGGACGCGGCGGGGGCGGGCGCGGTCTGCGCCGCCGCCGCGCCGGCGGCGAGGGAGAGGGTCGCCGCGGCGGCGAGAAGGGTGGGTCGCATGTCTCCGGCCTCCTGGCTGGCTCCGTCGCCGCGAGATGGCGCCCGGCGGCGGCCGCTTGTCAATAGTCGGTCGGGGCGCCGCCCTCGCGCTTGCGGCGGGCGACGAAGGCGGCGAGTTCGTCGCGGACGGCCTCGTCCATCGGCGGCGGCTCGTAGGCGGCGAGGATCGCCTTCCAGATGCGGTTGGCCCGCTGTTCGGTGGTGGGGCTGCCGGCCTCGGCCCAGGCCTCGTAGTTGCGCCAGTCGCTGAGGAAGGGGGCGTAGAAGGCGGAGGCGTAGCGGCTCCGGGTGTGGGCGGCGCCGAAGAAGTGGCCGTGCGGGCCGACCTCGGCGATGGCCTCGACGGCGAGCGCCTCCGGCGAGGTGTCGGTGAGGGCGGGGTCGAAGTAGCGCTGGAACTGCTGCAGGACCTCGCAGTCCATGACGAACTTCTCGTAGGAGGCGATCAGCCCGCCCTCGAGCCAGCCGGCGGCGTGGTAGACGAGGTTCACGCCCGCCTGCACCGCGGACCAGAGCGAGTTCATGCTCTCCCACATCGCCTGGCCGTCCGGCGCGTTGGAGGCGCAGGCGTTGGAGGCCCGCAGCGGCAGGCCGTAGAAGCGGGCGAGCTGGCCGGTCATCTGGGTGGCGCGGACGTATTCCGGCGTGCCGAAGGCCGGGGCGCCCGACTTCATGTCGACGTTGGAGGTGAAGGTGCCGATCATGCAGGCGAGGCCGGGGCGGATGACCTGCAGGAGCGCGATGGCGGCGAGCGCCTCGGCGATCGAGAGGACGACGGCGCCGGCCATGGTGACCGGGGCCATGGCGCCGGCCAGCGTGAACGGGGTGACGATGACCGGCTGGCCGCGGCGGGCGAAGCGCATGGCGCCGTCGAGCATCGGCCAGTCGTGCTTGAGCGGCGAGGAGGAGTTGATGTTGGTGAAGAGGCGGGGCTGGCTCTCGAACTCGGCCTGCGGCAGGCCGGAGGCGATGCGGGCCATCTCGATCACGTCCTCGACCCGCTCGGGGCCGAGGCTGTAGGCGTGGACGACCTTGTCGGTCAGGGTGAGCTTCTCGAAGAGGCAGTCGAGGTGGCGGACCGAGGGGTGGATGTCGACGGGCTCGACCGGATAGCCGCCGGCGACGTGGATGCAGTTGAAATACTGCGTCAGCCGCATGAAGTTCTTGAAGTCCTCCATGTTGCCGACCCGGCGGCCGCGGTCGAGGTCCATGGCGTTGGGCGGCGAGGAGACGTTCACGAAGCACATGTGCCCGCCGCCCATGGTGACGCGGCGGGCCGGGTTGCGGGGCGTCATGTCGAACTGCCGGGGCGCCTTGCGCACCTGCTCCATGACGAAGGCGCGGTCCATGCGCACGTTGTCGCCGGCGACGCTGCAGCCGGCGGCGCCGAGGAGGATGCGCGCCTCCGGGTGGAGGAAGTCGATGCCCACCTCCTCGAGCACGCGCATGGCGGCGTCGTGGATGGCGGCGACGCCCTCGGGCGGGAGCGGCTCGGTCGGTCGGTCGGGGTTCAGCGGGATGCGCCAGGGCATCTGGGCGATGGCATGCGCCGCCTCGCCGCGGCCATGGCCGGCGTGGCCGCCGCCGCGCCTCCTGCGCTCGTGCATGCTCGTCCTCCCGCGGCCCCTGGCGGGACCGGCTCCCGGCGAGCGTAGCGCCGCCACCGGGGGAGCGGAAGATGCTTCGGCGAAATCCGCCGGCCCGCGCCCACGAGGGCGAGGATCACGACGCCGGGAAGGGCGAGCTCGACGCGCCGGTCGTCACGCCCGAAGGGGAGAAGACCACCAAGACCGGGAAGCCGGCGGCCCACGGCGACAAGCTCGTCCTGCTCTCGTCGACGGCAGGAAGCCGACCTCTCGCCGCGTGCCGACCGACGAGAACCTGGGTGAGCCTCACGAAGCTCGTCGGCCGGTTCGGCGGCAGCTCCGCTGCGCCGAGATCAGGCCGGCAGGGTAGCGCCGGGCGCGGCGCCTGAGGTATTGCTGACTCGGAAGGGACCCAACCCCATGATCTGGTGCATCCTCATCGTCACGACCTCGCTCGAATCCAACAGCCCGAAGATGTGCTTCGAGCACCGCGAGACATGTCGGGCGTACATCGAGGCGATGGACCTCGGGACCGTGGCCCAGTGCAACCGCCGCGCCGATCGGACGAAGTCGTCGGACTAGCGCCCGCGGAGCCAGGAGGGATCTGGAGGCGACGACCGGAATCGAACCGGTGTGCACGGATTTGCAATCCGCTGCGTA
>NZ_CALLYO010000041.1 GCF_937858865.1 uncultured Amaricoccus sp.
CTTGGATCGTGCGCGGAACCGAGCATGTGTGGTGTCAAGCAGACGCTTGAATGGAGCACGACAATGACCACGATCCTGCCCAGCCGGAACACCGAATGGGGTTACTGGGGCACCATCGGCCGCGTCGAGAACGACCCTGCCGCCGACCCCGCGAAGGCCTGGGACATCGCCTCCCGCCGGATCGCCGAGGTGACCACCGCCTCGCCCGAGGGCGTCCGGGATTTCCTCGATTCCCGCCACGGCCGCCACTTCGCCGACGACGTCGCCAGCGAGCTCTGGAAGGGCGAGACGCTCAAGGTCGCGATCGACGCCGCCATCACCCGCTGGATGGCCTGGCGCATCGACCGCAAGACCAGCCGCGAGACCGGGATCCCGCGCGGGCTTCCCTACCTGACCGGCCTCGCCAACCATTTCGCGATCATGGCCGAGCTTCCCTACTGATCGCCGCCCTTCCGGCTCCGCCGCGATCCCGCCGGGATGCGCGGCTCGGGGTCGTAGCAGGCGCGGGATGGTCCCGCGGCTCGCAATGAAGGACGACCCGATGACCAAGCTCTCCGACACTCAGTCGATCATCCTCTCGGCCGCCGCGCAGCGGGCGGACGGCAACGTGCTGCCGCTGCCCGGCAGCCTTCGCGGCGGAGCCGCGACGAAGGTCGTGGCAGCGCTGCTCTCCCGCGGTCTCATCCGCGAGCACATCATTGACAGTCCGCGAAAGGCGGACGCCGCGATGAACACCGTTTGGCGCAATCTCCCCGAGCCGGACGGCCGCGGGGTGCTGCTCTTCATCACCGCGGCCGGCGCGGACGCCATCGGCGTTGAGCCCAAGACGGTGCCCTACGCCTTCAACGAGGGCACGAACTCCGCGGGCGAGCCGGCCGCGGGCGCGCCCACGGGCGCCGACGAGGCGCCGGTCGAGTCTGCTCCGAAGCGGCGGGGCCGGCCGAGGAAGGCGGCGCCCACGGGCGCGGACGTCGCGCCTGCGCCCAAGACCCGCAGCGGCACCAAGCAGGAGCAGGTGATCGCCCTGCTCCGTCGCAAGGAGGGCGCGACCATCGCGCAGATCGTCGCGGGTACCGACTGGGCGCCACACACCGTCAGGGGCTTCTTCGCCGGCGCGCTGAAGAAGAAGCTCGGGCTCACCGTCACCTCCGAAAAGGTCGGGGACCAGCGCGTCTACCGGCTGGCCTGACGCCGAGGAAAGTGCCGCCGCCCTCCGCAGGGGCGGCGGCAATCTTGCGTCAGGCGGCCGCCGATTGGTCGCGGCGCAGCGGATGCCGTCGCGGAACTTGCGCGAGCAGGTTCAGCCGAAGCCACGACGGGAAGGCGGCACAGAGCCGGGTCGGGCCGTCGAGCAGGATCAGTCCCTCGTCGAGCGCTGTCTTGAGCGGAATGTCTCCGTACCAGACCCATGTGATCGTGCGGCTGTCGGTGGTGACGTAGACGTCCGCCTCGAAGCCCGGATCGGTGATGCAGTATTCGGCGCCCTCCGGACTGCAGAGGATCCAGCGGTCGCGCTTCGCCTTCGGCTGATCGGTGAAGATGAAGTGGATGGTGGTGCGGTCCTGCGGCAGGCGTTCCAGCTCCATCCGCCGGTGCAGATCCCACATGATCAGGTCGGGGTCGGCCTCGTCCTCGCTGAGCGTCGCCGGGAGCCAGGTCTTGCCCCAGACGGCAAGGGTCTCGATCATTGGCCAGAGTTCCGCCCCGGCCTCGGTCACCCCGTATCCGCCCGCGTCGCGCCGCTCCACGATGCCGGCCACCTCCAGCGTCCGCAGCCGTTGCGTGAGCAGGGTCGGCGAGATGCGCGGCACGCCGCGGTGGATGTCGTTGAAGCGGGTGGAGCCGAGCAACAGCTCCCGCAGGATCAGGAGAGTCCACCGCTCGCCGATGATCTCGGTGGCGAGGGCCATGGGGCAGAACTGACCGTATCCCTTCATGCCCCCATTCTAGCCGCACTCGCCGGCGACGACCACTACAGAGTCTGGAGTTGAAGCAAACAGGCTGCTGCGGGAGTCTGGCCGCAGAAGCGCAACACGGGAAAGGAGTGATCCCAATGAAGAGCATTCTGACAGCCACCACCCTGGCCGGAGCGGCGGCGCTATCCGCCGGTTCTGTCGCCCTCGCCGACGAGGCGGCGAGCCGCGCGGTCTGGGAGCGGCACGTGCAGGCTGCCACGGCCGGCGACATCGACGCGGTGATGGCGGACTTCACCGAGGAGTCGGCCATCATCACCACCGACGGTGTCATCAGCGGAACGGCGGATATCCGTCGGTTCTTCGAGAACCTGCTCGGCGGACTGGAGCCGGGCGCACTCGAGACCACGGTTTCCAACGCCGAACTCACCCACGGCAGCGTCCTCGTCGCCAACTTCACCATCGGCGCCGTGGGGCGGACGTTCCAGGACACCGCCGTGATCCGCGACGACCGGTTCCTCGTGCTGACGACCGTGAACTACCCGGCGGAATGAACCGGCCGCACTCCGGCGGGCCGAGACCGATCGGCCCGCCGCTACCGTGTCTAGGTCGCGCCCCACTGCTCGGCCATCGCCGCAGCGATGCCCGGATAGGTCCGGCTGCGGTTCCGCCAGCGGTCGGGGCTCGGCGGCTCGCGATGCACCCGTGCCTCCCGGCCCTCGACAATCGACGTCGACACGAGCCGCGGCAGACTCCGTAGCCAGAGGCAGGTCGCCTTGGTCTCGGGATGTCCATGCTCCCACGGCTGAATGATCTGCGACGGCGCGGGGATATCGAAGAGCCGCCGCACGTGCCCGAGCATGATCGGATTCTCCACCGCGATCCGCGGGATCGGTGCCCGCAGCATGTCGAGGAAGAAGGCCGCCGCGTGGCCGAGGTTGGCCCAGCGGTCGCCGGCGGCGCCGTTCTCGCGGCGGCAGCCGAGGTAGAGATGCTTCGCCCCGCTGTTGGCGAGGAAGGTGCACGGCGGGTGCGCGATCAGCAGATCCCAGCCGTCTTGCAGCACGGTGCGGACGTCGCCG
>NZ_CALLYO010000042.1 GCF_937858865.1 uncultured Amaricoccus sp.
ACGGGCTGCACCTGACACTATCGAACATGAAGGGCGTCCGGCATATCGATCGCGAGCGACGGCGGGTGACCGCTTCGGCGGGCACGACGATCAACGAACTCGTCCGCGTGCTGAAGCAGGAAGGCCTGTCGATGGTCAACCAGGGCGACATCGACAGCCAGGCGATTGCCGGCGCGCTCACCACCGGCACCCACGGAACCGGCGCAAGGCTGCCGGTGCTCGCCGATGCGATCGTCGGAATGAAGCTCATCCAGCCGAACGGCGAGATCCTTGTCGTCGACGAGTCCACACCCGACCTGCTCCTTGCCGGCCGAGTGTCACTCGGCACCCTTGGGGTCATATCCGAGATGACCCTTCAGCTGACCGATAGCTACAGGCTGCGCGAGAGGATCTGGCGCGAGGACTTCGAGGCGGCGATGGACATGCACGACGAGCTGGCCGCAAGCCACCGGCATTTCAGCTTCTTCTGGTGCATGACCGAGCAGAGCCGCCACTGCTACTGCCTGCCCGATACGGCCGCCACCTCGAAGTCCGGACGCACGACGGACGTCTGCGAGATGAAGGTCATGGACATCACCGAGGATGAGCCCTTCGAGTCCGAATTCGAGAAGGTGGCCTACAGCTCCGACGTCTATCCGATCGAGTACATCGCCAACTTCCACGAGCTCGAATACGCGGTGCCTGTCGAGCACGGCAAGGACGCGGTGCGCGCCGTGCGCAGGCTGATGATGGAAGAGTTTCCGGAGGCGATCTATCCCATCGAGTATCGCTTCACCGCCGGCGACGAGGCCTGGATGAGTCCCTTCTACCGGCAGGACAGCGTCACGGTGTCGGTCTCGAGCGAGCCGGGCAAGGACTACTGGAACTATCTCCGCGCGGTCGACAGGATCCTGCGGGGCTACGGTGTGCGCCCACACTGGGGAAAGATGCACTTCCTTACCGGCGAGGATGTCACCTCGATCTATCCGCGGGCGAACGACTTCCGGGCGTTGCGACGCGACCGCGATCCCGAAGGCTTCTACCTCAACGACCACCTGAGCGCACTGTTCAAGTAAGGCGCACCCCGTCGCGCCGCTGGGTGTTGTCTCCGAGCTGATTGGTGAGAGCGTCGAGAGGTGCCTGGTAGGCGAGGCATCGGAGCCGGGTGCGATTGTAGGCCTCGACGAAGTCGAGGATGAAGGCGGTGCGCTCGGCGTGGCTGGCGAAGGTGCCGCGGCGGTGGGGGTCGTCGCGGAAGCGGGCATGGCCCTCGATCGCCTCGCCGAGGCGGCGGTTGAAGCGCTCGACCATGCCGTTGGTCTTCGGGGTGTAGGGCCGGGTCAGGCGGTGCTCGATGCCGCGGGCGGCGCAGAGGCGGTCGAAGGGATGGCGGCCGCTCGGCCGGCCCGTCCGCTGCGGGACGTGGCCGCCGAAGCGGTCGGTGAACTCCGAACCGTTGTCGGTGAGCACGGTGTGGACCCCGCCGGGGAAGGCCTCGAGGAAGCGCGCCATCGTCGCGGCGATCGCCCGGGCGCCACGGCCGGGTACGATCTCGACCCAGACGAAGCGGGTCCTGCGCTCGATGGCCACGAAGACGAACTCGCTCCGCCCGCCGAGCTTCGCCAGATACTTGAGGTCGACGTGGACGAAGCCGAAGGCGGCGTCCTCGAAGCGCTGCGGCCGCGCCCTGTGGTCTCCCGGCGCCCCGGGCGTCCCCCCGGGCGCCGCGCCGCGCCGCTGCCGCCCGGAGAGGCCGGCGCGGCGCAGCGCCCTCCAGACCGAGCCGCGCGAGAGCTTCGGGTTGACGCAGCGGTTCATCACCTCGGTGATGTCGTCGAGGCTGAGCCCGGCGAGGGTCCGGAGCTCGGCGATGATCGCCTCCTCGACCGGCGAGGTCGCCTGCCCGAGATTGTGGCGCACGTGGCTGCGGTCCTCGGTGCCGGTGCGCCTGCGCCAGCGGCGGATCGTGGTCTCGGAGACCCCGTAGCGCGCGGCAAGCACCGCCACCCTCTCAGACGAGGCCTGGATCTCGGCCCGCACCTTCGGCGTCGTGGTGGCGTTGGCGTGCAGACGCGTCAGCATGACACCCTCCCGAGCTTCCGCAGCAGCACAATGCCACGGCGCACCCCCGGACCGTCCAAACAATCTACTCCACCGAAACACTTTTTGGGCCGGCGC
>NZ_CALLYO010000043.1 GCF_937858865.1 uncultured Amaricoccus sp.
GGGCGGGATCATCTTCACCAGCGGGCTCGGGATGTTCTTCTACCACGGCGCGGTGCGCTGAGATGCTCTGGGGCGCGCCGTGTCAGCCGGCGGACCGCCTGTTCTCGGCGGCCTGGCGGCAATCGCGCGGCGAGACGCCGTACGCCTTGCGGAAGAGCCGGCTGAAATGCGCCGCGTCGGAGAAGCCCCAGGAATAGGCGATGTCGCTGATCGAGCGCGGCGGGGGGCCGAGATCCTCGATGTCGGCCTTGCAGCGCGCCAGCCGGCGCGCCTGGAGCCAGCGCCACAGGGTGGTCTGCTCGTACTCGAAGAGCGCATGCAGGCTGCGTTTGGAGAGGCCGGTCGCCGCGGCGATCGTCTCCGGAGCGAGCTCGGGGTCGCGCAGATGCGAAAGGATGTATGTCTTGACCCGGACCAGCGTCGCCGAACGGCCGAGCCTGTCCACGGTCCCCAGCATGTCGCGAATCGCGGTCATGAGCAGGTCGCCGAAGTGATCCTGCAGACGGGTCTCCAACAGGGCGTCGGCGTTTGCCTGCGGCACCAACTGCTGGGCGAAGCCGAAGAGAAAGCGGCCCGAGCCGGTCGTTCCGTCGATGACGCGCGCCGTGAAGTCGTCCATGCTGCCATAGCGGGTCCGGAAGTCGGCGCGCGGCAGCTTGATCGAGAGCTGCTTGAACGGTCCGCTGAAGCGCAGCTCGTAGGGCCTGGTGCTGTCGTATAGGACGAAGGTCCCCGGGGTGGCGACGCATTCCCGCGCGTCCTGGCGCAGGGAGCTGTCGCCGGCGACCTGGAAGTTCAGCTGCAGGACGTCCTCGCGGTAGCGGGCGATGTCGCGCGCCGAACGGCGCACCACCTGCGCCCCGGAGCTGACCTCGGTCACGCGCATCGATCCGAGCATCCTGGTCGAGATCGCGCCGGCAAAGCCGTCCGCCGCGTCGGTACTCAGTTCGACGCGCGGATAGAACCGCCATACGGCGTCGCGCCAGTGGAGAAACCGACTGGCGGCGTGAACCCCCTGCGTCGAGAAAGATTCCATAACGCGCCAGATCGTCGGGAGGCGGCATCCTCCGGCCCGATCGAGTGTCACCCGCGCCCTGGCGGAGGTCAAGGTGCACCGAGATCCAAGCGAGCCTGCGCGCAGAGACAAGACCGTCCGAGACCGGGGCGGGTATTGGAGCGCGGTGGTGTCCGGAGGTGGCGGCGAGACCCGGCACCCGGAGCGCCTCTTGGGGAGGAGACTACCTATGAAGGTAATGATTGCCGGTGCGGGCATCGGTGGCCTGACGCTTGCCCTGATGCTTCACGAGCGCGGCATCCCCTGCCGGGTCCACGAGGCGGCGCCCGAGATCCGGCCGCTCGGCGTCGGGATCAACCTGCTGCCCCATGCGGTGTGCGAGCTCAGCACGATCGGCCTCCTGCCGGCGCTCGACGCGGTCGGCGTCCGCACGCGGGAGCTGACCTATGCCAACCGCTTCGGCCAGGAGGTCTGGCGCGAGCTTCGCGGCATCGACGCCGGGCTGGACGTGCCGCAGTTCTCGATCCACCGCGGCCACCTGCAGAACCTCCTGCTCGAGGCGGTGATCGAGCGGCTCGGGCCCGACGTCGTCTCGATGAGCCAGCGCCTCACCGGGTTCCGCCAGGACGAAGCCGGCGTCACCGCGACCTTCGCGGCCCCGGACGGCGAGAGCCACGAGGCGGCGGCCGACGTCCTGGTGGGCTGCGACGGCATCCATTCGGTCACCCGCGCCGCCCTCTTCCCGGACGAGCCGGGGCTTCGCTGGAACGGGATCATGATGTGGCGCGGGGCGACCCGGCGCGCCCCTTTCGCCGATGGCCGCAGCATGATCATCGCGGGCGGCTTCTCCCACAAGCTGGTCCTCTATCCGATCGGCCCGATCGAGCCGGACGGGAAGCAGCTGCTGAACTGGGTCGTGACCTACCGCCAGGCCGAGGCGGGCAGCGCGGCGCCCCGGCGCGAGGACTGGAACCGCAGGGGGGAGATGGCGGAGCTCCGGCCGCATCTCGATGCCTTCCGCGATCTCCCGATCGACCTCAACGCCCTCGTCGCCGACACGGCGGAGTTCTTCGAGTATCCGATGGCCGACCGCGACCCCCTCCCGTGGTGGACCCGAGGCAGGGTCACGCTGCTCGGCGACGCGGCACATCCCATGTATCCGGTCGGGTCGAACGGCGCGAGCCAGGCGGTCGTCGACGCCCGCGCCCTGGCCGACGCGCTGGTGGCGGCCGAGCATCCGGGCGCCGGGCTGGCCGCCTACGAGGCCGACCGCCTGCCCAAGACCGCGGCGGTCGTGCAGTCCAACCGCCGCGGGGGGCCGGAAGGCGCGATCGACGAGGTCGAGCGGCGCGCGCCGAACGGCTTCGACCAGCTGGCCGACGTCATCAGCGACGCGGAGCTGAGGGAGATCGTCTCGGGCTATGCGCAGATGGCCGGCTTCGCCGCCGACACCCCCCGTTCGTAACTGCCGTTCATCACGACCACACAAGGAAGAGCCACCCATGACCATACCAGCCTTGCCGGCGGGCGTCCGCCGGGCGAACACCGGCGTCGACGATCTCAGCTGGAGCATCCTCGGCCAGACCTATGTGCCGAAGCATCTTTCGGAGAGCTCGTTCTCCTGGCACGCCACCTTTCCGGCCGGCACCTTCGTGCCCCCGCACATCCACCACACCCAGGACGAGTTCATCTACCTGCTGGAAGGCAACTTCGAGCTCATCCTCGACGGCAAGGAGACCAAGGCGGGCCCGGGCGATCTCGTATGCATGCCGCGCGGCATCATGCACGGCATCTTCAACAAGTCCGGCCAGCCGGTGAAGTGCCTGTTCTGGGTGTCGCCGACGGCCAAGCTGTGGGACCTGTTCCAGAAGATCCACAACGTGGGGGACCCGGAAGAGGTGGTGCGCATCGCTGCCGCGCACGAGGTCACCTTTCTGCCGCCCGAGAAGTGACGGGGCGCGAAGCGCCCGCAGGCGATGCGCGCGATCGGAAGGACGCGCGCATCCGGAGACAACAGGAAGGGGTTAGGATGAAAAAGACAGCTGCGACGGCTGCTTGCGCGCTCGCCTTCGGGCTCGGCGGAGCGGCCCTGGCCGAACCCGTGAAGGTCGGCATGATCACGACGCTCTCGGGCGACGGCGCCGGCATCGGCGTCGAGGTGCGCGACGGCTTCATGCTTGCGCTCAAGCTCGCCGAGGGGAACGAGGTCGAGGTGCTGGTCGAGGACGACGGCAGGCGGCCGGACCTCGCGGTCCAGATCGCCGACAGGATGATCCAGAGCGAGGACGTCGACATCCTGACCGGCATCCTGTGGTCGAACCTCGCCATGGCGGTGGTGCCGGGCGCCGTCGCGCAGGGCACCTTCTACCTCTCCCCCAATGCCGGTCCGTCGGCTCTCGCCGGCCGGCAGTGCAACGAGAACTACTTCAACGTCGCCTTCCAGACCGACATGCTGGCCGAGGCGGCGGGCGCCTACGCGACCGAGGAGGGATACGAGAAGGTCTTCCTGCTGGCCCCGAAGTATCCGGCCGGCGTCGACACGATGAACGGCTTCAAGAGCTTCTACAAGGGCGAGCTCGCCGGCGAGCTCTATACCAAGCTCGGCCAGACCGACTATGCCGTCGAGATCGCCCAGATCAAGGCGAGCGGCGCGGATGCGGTCTTCTTCTTCCTGCCCGGGGGCATGGGCATCGCCTTCGTGAAGCAGTACGCCCAGTCGGAGGTCGGCATCGAGCTGCTCGGGCCGGGCTGGTCGTTCAGCCAGGAGATCCTGCCCGCGATGGGCGACGCCGCGCTCGGCGCGAAGAACACCTCGCAATGGTCGCCCGACCTCGACAACGCGGCGAACATGCGTTTCGTCGCGGCGTTCCAGGCGGAGTACGGCCGCCTTCCCTCGGCCTTCGCCAGCCAGGGCTACGACACCGCCAACCTGATCCTCTCGGCAACCGAGAGCGCGAGCGTCGAGGATCCGGCGGCGTTCCGGGCGGCGCTGAAGGCGGCCGACTTCGCTTCGGTCCGGGGCGATTTCCGGTTCGGCAATAACAACCATCCGATCCAGGACATGTACCTGCGCGAGGTCGTCAAGGAAGGCGGCCAATTCACCAACAAGGTCATCCGGGTCGTCCTCGAGGATCATCAGGACGCCTACGCGGCCGAGTGCCCGATGCAATAGGGCGAGGTGCGCGCCCCCGAGGGGCTCAGGAGCCGGTGCGGCGCTTGGGGGCCGGTGCGTCGTGGAGGACGGCGTACTC
>NZ_CALLYO010000044.1 GCF_937858865.1 uncultured Amaricoccus sp.
CGGGGGGTCAAAGTTCGACGCCGATCGGGGGGCAGGATTCCGTGCCGATTGACACCATCGGATCGCCTCGCTGAACGGCCGCGTCCGCACGGAGTCGCACGCGTGCGACTCCACCCAAGGCATTGAAGTCGCTGAATACTCGCTCCGGCATTAACGCGATCTTCATGGCGGTTAACGGGTTTTCGGAGAGCGCCGGTCAGCCGGCCTTACCCCTTTTCATAGCGTCTTCGGCGGTGAGAAGCTGCCGAGGCGCAGGTGATGCGGGTATGGCTGTCATGCCGGCTGCCGTGGATGGCTTGGGTCGCTGAGCCGCCCGCATCGCCGCCCTTGATCGACCGCTGATTACGCGATGCCCTCGATGGCTGTGTAAGGCGATGCAGGCGAGAGGGGGCACGCGGTCCGGAAGCTGAGGGAAGGTGGTTCCATGCGGATCTGCATCGGCATCGACGCGGCTAAGGTGATCCATTGGGCGGTAGGCATCGACGAGGGAGGCCGCGTCGTTCTCGACCGCGCGGTCGAGAACGACGCGCAGGCGATCGATGCCCTGGTGGCGCAGCTGCGCGGGCTCGGGGGCGAAGTGGTGATCGGCCTCGATGTCGTGGGCTCCTTCGCGCACTTCCTCGAAGCCATGCTGCTGGCCGAAGGCTTCGAACTCGTCTACGCGCCCGGGATCGCAGTCAACCGAGCCGGTCAGGGCTTCGTCGGGGGCGAGCGCAAGTCGGACCCGCGGGACGCCCGAACCATCGCCGAGCTGGTGCGAACCCGCGACCTGCGCAGGATCCTGCCTGACGACGATACGCTCGTCGCCCTCCGGCTCAAGGTCGGACGGCGGCGCGAACTGGTCCAGGACCAGACCCGCCGCCTCAGCCGGATACGGGGGCTTCTCTGCGGCATCCACCCCGGCCTGGAGCGGACGCTCGACGTGACCTGCAAGGGCCCGCTTGCGCTGCTGGCGCGCTATGTCACGCCCGCCGAGATCCGGGGCGCCGGCCGGGCGAGGATCGTGGGGCACCTCAGGAAGACGCCGCACCTGCACGGGATCGAGGCGCTGGCCGACCGGGCGCTGGAGGCCGCCCGCGCGCAGCGGATCGCCGTCCCGGGCGAGGCCGTGACGGCCGCCTTGATCCGCGAGCTGGCCGCCGAGGGGCTCGACGCCAGGACGAAGATCGCGCGGATCGACCGCGACCTCGAAACCCTGCTGGCCGACCACCCTGACGGCGCCCTCATCCGTTCCCTGCCGGGGATGGGGGCGGTGCTCGCGGCAGAGTTCATCGCCTGCACCGGCGACATCCGGCGCTTCGGCTCGGCCGATGCGCTCGCCTCCGCCGCTGGCCTCGCGCCGGTGCAGCGCCAGTCGGGAAAGCGCTCGGGATGGCGGCGCGCCTACGGTGGCGACAAGGCGCTCAAGCGCGTCTTCTACCAGAGCGCCTTCTGCGCGGTCACCAGCCGCGACCC
>NZ_CALLYO010000045.1 GCF_937858865.1 uncultured Amaricoccus sp.
ATGTACCGCGCCATTGGCTCGTCTCCCGCGCCTGCTCAGTTATGATTCTGCAAAAAGCCGAGGCTTCACGGGACTCAATCTATACGGGAAGGGCGCGCCGCGGGCAAGGCGCAACCGCGCAATATCCTGTGTGCCGAGGCCGGGCGGCAACGAGAAGTTGCCGCCGGTCCGCACCGCTACTGGACGGGCGGCGGCGCGGCCGGGCCGTCGCCGGCCGACGGCGCCGGCTCGGCGGGCGGCGTCTCGGCCGGCAGCTGCTGCGGCAGCAGGTCGCCCTCGAGGCCGGGCGCCGCGGGGCCGGCGGGCGCCGCGTCCTGGATCACGCTGCCGCCGTCGATCACCGAGCCGCTGCGGCTGTCGCGCGCCGCCAGCACCGTCAGCGCCAGGCTCGTCACCACGAAGCCGATGCCGACCGCCCAGGTCACCTTGGAGAGCGCCGTGGCCGCGCCGCGGCTGGTCATCACCCCGCCGCCGCCGATGCCGAGCCCGCCGCCCTCCGAACGCTGCAGCAGCACGACCACGATCAGGGTCAGCGCCAGCAGCAGGTGAATGGTCAGAACGACGGCTTGCATGACCGCTCCGGTCTCGTTTCGGAAAATCCGCCGGTTCTCTAGTCCCTGCCGCCGGGAATGTCGATGCCCGAAACGCCGCCGGCCCGGCTCATGCGCCCTTGCGCGACTCCCAGGCCCGGAGCGTCCGCTTCTTCGCCTGCGCGCGCCAGACCCGCTCGATGTTGGCCCGCGCCCAGCCGGGATCGAGCCGCTCCGGCCGCGCCAGCACCAGCGGCCACGGCCGGTGATGGTCGGTGGTGAAGAAGGTCTCCGGATCCGCCTCGATCAGGAAGTCGCGCTCCTCGAAATCCACCTTGAAGACCGGACAGTCGTGGCGCGCGTTCCAGTAGAGGATCACCTTGCCGTTCACCTTGAAGGACCGCGAATCCCAGGAGGTCGTCTCCTCGGTCTCGGGCAGCGCCAGCACCATCGCGCGCAGGTCTTCGAAGCTCACCATGGCCGCCTCATAGCACGAAGGCGCGGCCCCGTCCCCCGCGCGCGCCGGGCCGGATCGGCGCGGAAGGGGTTGACGCCTGCGACAGGCGTCAACCCCCCGATCTCAGTTGCGGCTCTTGTCCACCATCTTGCCGGCGGAAATCCACGGCATCATTGCCCGGAGCTTCTCGCCGACCTGCTCGATCTGGTGCGCGTCGTTCATCCGCCGCGTCGCCTTGAAGTAGGGCTGCCCGACCGCGTTCTCCGCCATGAAGCCCGAGACGAACCGCCCGGTCTGGATGTCCTCCAGCACCTCCCGCATCCGCCGCTTGGTCTCCTCCCGCGGCAGGATCCGCGGCCCCGAGACGTACTCGCCGTACTCGGCGGTGTTCGAGATCGAGTAGTTCATGTTGGCGATGCCGCCCTCGTAGATCAGATCCACGATGAGCTTCACCTCGTGAAGGCATTCGAAATACGCCATTTCCGGCTCGTAACCGGCCTCGACCAGCGTCTCGAAGCCCATGCGGATCAGCTCGACCAGCCCGCCGCAGAGCACCGCCTGCTCGCCGAAGAGGTCGGTCTCGCACTCCTGGCGGAAGTCGGTCTCGATGATCCCCGACCGCCCGCCGCCGATCCCGGCGCAGTAGCTCTTGGCGATCTCGAGCGCGTTGCCGCTGGCGTCGTTGGCGACCGCGACGAGGCAGGGCACGCCGCCGCCCTTCACGAACTCGCCGCGCACCGTGTGGCCCGGACCCTTCGGCGCCATCATGATGACGTCGACGCCCGGCTTCGGCTGGATGAGGCCGAAATGCACGTTCAGCCCGTGCGCGAAGGCGATCGCCGCGCCGTCGCGGAGGTTGTCGTGGATGTACTTGCGGTAGGTGTCGGCCTGCAGCTCGTCGGGCATCGTCATCATCAGCACGTCCGCCCATTTGGCGGCGTCACCGATCGACATGACCTTCAGCCCCTCGCCTTCGGCCTTCTTCGCCGAGGGCGAGCCGTCGCGGAGTCCCACGGCCACGTTCTTCACGCCCGAATCCCGCAGGTTCAGCGCATGCGCATGCCCCTGGCTGCCGTAGCCGACCACGGCCACCTTCTTGTCCTTGATCAGGTTGATGTCGCAGTCGCGATCGTAATAGACCCGCATTTTCGAGCGTACCTCCAGTCCGTCCCGCGCGCCCCTTACCCGTGCGTCCGCGGGAATGCAATTCACCCCGGCCGACTTTCCGGCCGACTTTCCGGCCAACTTTCCGCAGCCCGCGCGCCGAGCCCGAGCCGCATCAGCGTCCGCCGCACCGGCGCGGCGCCGTACAGCGTCCGCAGCCCCGCGCGGCGCAGCTCGCGCAGCGGCCGCGCCCCGGCCATCGACGCGCGGTTGAGCGCGTCTATCCCGCCGACGCGGAGCAGGATCTCGCCGTGGCGCGCCCGGTGATAGCGCCCGAGCAGCTCGCGCGACCCGATGTCGCCGCCCCCCGCCCGCGTCGCCTCGCAGAGATCGAGGAGGGCGGCGATGTCGGCGAGCGACATGTTCAGCCCCTGCGCCCCGATCGGCGGCACGACGTGCGCCGCCTCGGCGACGAGCGCGGTGCGCGGCCCGTCGAGGCGCTCGGCGACCTGGGTGATGATCGGCCAGAGCATCCGCCGCCCGGCGAGCGCGAGCTCGCCCAGGACGCCGCAGGAGCGGAGGTTGAGCGCGGCGTTGAACTCCGCCTCCGGCATCGCGGCCAGCTCCGCCGCCCGCGGCCCCGCCTCCATCCAGACCACCGCCGAGGCGTGCACGCCGTCCCGGTCGGGCAGGGGGACCAGCGTGAAGGGACCGCCCGACCGGTGGATCTCGGTCGAGGCGTCGCCGTGCGGCAGC
This sequence comes from uncultured Amaricoccus sp., assembly GCF_937858865.1. Lineage (GTDB taxonomy): Bacteria > Pseudomonadota > Alphaproteobacteria > Rhodobacterales > Rhodobacteraceae > Amaricoccus. The sequence goes on from NZ_CALLYO010000045.1 coordinate 2,848, forward strand.
GCGTGCGTGACCGAGAAGACCACCGCCTTCTGCCCATAGCCCCAGCGCCGCGCGCGGATGCCGAGCCCCTCGCGCACCGCGCTGTCGCGCCCGTCCGCCGCGACGACCAGCCGCGCCCGCACCTGCGTCCCGTCGGAGAGCGCGACCAGCGCCGCCTCGCTCCGCGGCACCACGCGTTCGACCCGGACGCCGGCGCGCAGCGCCCCGTCCACCCGCGCGACCATCTCCCGCCGGAGCAGCCAGTTGGGCAGGTTCCAGCCGAAGACCTCGGCGCCGATCTCGCTCGCCGCGAACTCCGCCGTCTCGCGGATCACCCCCTCCGTGCCGCCGGCGTCGGCGATGCGCATGAGCCGGAGCGGCGCCGCCTGCGGCGCGAGCGCCTCCCAGAGCCCGGCCCGCCGCAACAGATCGACCGCGGGCGAGAGGAAAGCCGTGCTGCGCAGATCCGACCCCTCGGCCTCGGCCGAGGTGACGGGCGGCACCGGATCGACGCAGAGCACCTCGAAGCCCGCCGCGGCGAAGGCCGCCGTGGCGGTCAGGCCGGCGACGCCACCTCCCGCCACCAGCACGTCGACCGCGAGCCCCCTCATGCGAGCCCCGTCATGCGAGCCGCGCGAGGAAGCCCGCCAGATCGTCGGTCTGGTGGTGCACATGCGGATGCGTCGCGGCCGGTCCGACGAGGACGGTGCGCACCCCGAGCCCGTGCGGCACCTCGAGGTTGCGCGGATCGTCCTCGAACATCGCCGCCCGCCGCGGCGCCAGCCCGTCGCGCCCGAAGACCGCGGCGAAGGCCTCCGCCCGCGGCTTCGGCACATAGCCCGCATCCTCGAAGCCGTAGAGCGCATCGAAGCATTCCGCGAGGCCGCAGGCCAGCGTCACCCGCCGCGCATGCTCGCGCGAGCCGTTGGTGAAGACGACCTTCCGCCCCGGCAGCCCGGCGATCGCGGCGGCGAGCGCCGGCGAGGGCTCGATGCCGGTCAGGTCGATGTCGTGCACCTCGGCGAGATAGGGCCCCGGCTCCACCCCGTGCAGGTTCATCAGCCCGGCGAGCGTCGTGCCGTGCTCCCGCCAGTACTGCCGGCGCAGCTCCCCCGCCCGCGCCGCGTCCACCCCGAGCGTGCGCATGACGAAGGCGGCCATCCGCGCCTCGATCTGGTCGAAGAGCCGGATCGCCGGCGGATAGAGCGTATTGTCGAGGTCGAAGACCCAGGTCTCGACGTGGGCGAAATCGGCATGCATGTCCCGGTCTCTACCCCGCCGCCGCGCATCCGGCAACGGCCCCGCCCCTCCTTTCCCGCGGGGTCGTGTAGCGCGAGTAACGAAGTCTTAACCTGACGAATATCTTCAGAATCAAGGATATACCTATAGTTTCGCGCGCGAAATCCTGTTTTTCGCACCGGCCTGACGCGCCTGCCGGACACTCTCGATTCTTCCCCGCCCGCGGACTAGTGTCGCGCACCATGCCGAGCCCCACGCCCCCGAAGGACGCCTACGGCCTCGTGGTCGAGGCGATCGACCACGGCGACTACCGCCCCGGCGACCGCCTCGTCGAGGCCGAGCTCGCCGAGCGCTTCGGCGTCTCGCGCACCCCGATCCGCGAGGCGCTGCAGCGGCTCGAGACCCAGGGCCTGCTCGCCCGCGACGGCCGCAGCCTCGTCGTCGCCAGCCTCGACCACGACCAGCTCGGCGAGCTCTACGTCGTGCGCGCCGAGCTCGAGGGCCTCGCCGCCCGCCTCGCCGCCCAGCACGCCGCGCCCGAGGAGATCCGCATCCTCTGGGACATGATCGCCCGCGACCGCGCGCTGGTCGGCGACCCCGACCGCCTCGCCCGCGCCAACAAGCGCTTCCACCGCCAGATCCACCTCGCGAGCCACAACCGCTACCTGATCCAGCAGCTCGAGATGGTGCACCGCTCGATGGCCCTCGTCGCCACCACCTCCCTCGCCGCCGAGGGCCGCGGCGCCCGCGCCATGGACGAGCACGAGGCGATCGTCCGCGCCATCGAGGCGCGCGACGGCGCCGCCGCCGAGGCCGCGATCCGCGGCCACATCAGCCAGGCCTTCGAGACCCGCCTGAAGGCCGACGCCGAACGCTACGGCTGACCGTCCCGCAGCCCGGAGTGCTCGGTCTTGAGCCAGTGGAAGGGCCGGTAGAGAAGCTCCAGCATCGCGTGATAGGCCGCCAGCGACCCGAGCAGCCCGTAGATGAGCAGGGTCGGGATCCACGGGATCATCCGCGCCCGCCCGGTCTCGGCGAGCGCCACCGCCGCGCCGACCCAGTCGACGACGAGGCCGGCGAAAAGGGCGACGGCGAGCGCCGTGCCGTAGCCGGGCGGCAGGTGATCCGCCACCGGCAGCCCGACCAGCCCGCCGAAGGCCGCGAACCAGTAGAGCGGCCAGGCGAGGAAGGCGGTCAGCCCGCCGAGGAACAGCACCTGGAAGCCGGCGAACCCGAGCGGCCCGAGGTCGCGCCAGAGCCGCCAGGGCCGCCGCATGTGCGTCGCCCAGGTGATCGCATAGCCCTTCAGCCAGCGCGACCGCTGCCCCACCCAGCGCCAGGGATTGGCCGCACAGGCCTCCTCCTTCGTCGTCGTCGCCACCATCTCGCAGCGATAGCCGTGCCGCGCGAGCCGCATCCCGAGGTCGGCGTCCTCGGTGACGTTGTGCGCGTCCCAGCAGCCGACCTCCTCGAGCACCCGCCGGCGGAAGAAGACCGTCGTCCCGCCGAGCGGGATCGGCAGCCCGAGCCGCTCGACGCCGACCAGCACGACGCGGAACCAGAGCGCATAGTCGATGGTGAACCACCGCGAGAGCAGATTGTCCCCGCTGTTGTAGAAATCGAGATACCCCTGCACGCAGCCGACCTTGGGGTCGGCCGCCATCAGATGCCGGACCACCGCCTCGATCTGCCCCGGATCGGGCGCGTCCTCGGCGTCGTAGACCCCGACGATCTCGCCCCTGCAGAAGGGCAGGGCATAGTTCAGCGCCCGCGGCTTGGTCTCCACCGTCCCCTTCGGCACCGTCACCACCTCGACCGTCGGCGGCATCCCGGCCCGCTCGATCGCCGCCAGCGTCGCGACGTCGCCGGCCTCGAGCACCAGCTTGATGTCGAGAAGCGCCTCGGGATAGTCCATCCGCCGCAGCGCCGCGAGCAGCTGCCCCGCGACCTTCGCCTCGCCCTTGAGCGGCACCAGGAGCGAGACCGGCGGCTTCCTGCGATGCTCGGCGAGCGACGTCGCCGCGACCGGCGGGAGCCGCCGTTTCCGCCACCGCGCGACGAGCGCGAAGGCCCGGAGGCCGACCGTCGCGGCATGGGAGACGAGCGCCCAGACCAGCACCGCGGCCAGCGCCGACCAGGAAAGCCAGCAGATGCCCGCCGCGAGCACGGCGAGAACGACCGCCTTGCGGAGGGTGAAGCCGTTGACGAAGAGCGTGCGGCAGCTCGCCTCCGCCGGGCAGCGCGCCTCCGCCGCCCGCACCATCTCCTGTCCGAAGTGGCGGGCGACCGTGCGGCGGATCGCCGCCGCCGGCGCCAGCGCCAGCGCCTCGCCCCCGAAGGCCTCGAGCGCCGCCGCGCCTTGCGCCGGATTGGCGACGGCGATCACCCGCCGCCCGCCGAAGGTCCGCCATGGCACCGCCTCGAGCGCCAGGCAGCGCCCGGGATCCGCTTCGGCGACGAAGGCCGGATCGGCCGGCCGGGCGTCGAGGTCGATGCGCCCGATCCGGGTCTGCTCGGCGAGCGCGTCCACCAGCGTGTCGCCCGAGATCAGCCCGCCGACGAGGAGGATCTGGCCGAGCGCCGTGTCCTGATGGCGTTGCTGGTCGAGCGCGGCGGCGAGGGCGGCGGGCGCGATCGCACCGCGCTGCACGAGGATCTGGCCGAGGTACGGCCTGCGCGGCGCGGCCGCTCCGGAGACATCCTCCGCGACAGGCCTGAACGGAAGAACCCGGGCCATACCAATACTCCACGCCGGCCGACGCGGAGAATTGCTATGGATTCTTTAACAGCCCTTTAAGGCTGCGGAAACTTAAGGATTAACTCCCGCCGCCGCCGGCGGCCTCCATCGAGGCGACGAACCGCTCGAAGAGATAGAAGCTGTCCTGCGGCCCCGGGCTCGCCTCCGGATGGTGCTGCACCGAGAAGACCCGCCCGTCCTCGGTGGCGATGCCGCAGTTCGACCCGTCGAAGAGCGAGACATGCGTCTCGACCACCCCCTTCGGCAGGGTCTGGCTGTCAACGGTGAAGCCGTGGTTCATCGAGGTCACCTCGACCTTTCCGGTCGAAAGCTCCTTCACCGGATGATTGGCGCCATGGTGGCCGTGGTTCATCTTGATGGTGCGCGCCCCGAGCGCCAGCGCCAGCATCTGGTGGCCGAGGCAGATGCCGAAGACCGGGATCCGCGTCCGCTCCAGCACCTCGCGGATCATCGGCACGGCGTATTCGCCGGTCGCCGCCGGATCGCCCGGCCCGTTGGAGAGGAAGAGCCCCTCCGGCCGGTGCGCCAGCACCTCCTCGGCGGTCGCCGTCGCCGGCAGCACCGTCACGTCGCAGCCGGCGCTCGCGAGGCAGCGCAGGATGTTGCGCTTGGCGCCATAGTCGACCGCCACCACCCGGTGGCCCAGCCCGGCGCGGCGGACGTAGCCCTCCGGCCAGGCCCAGCGCATCTCGTCCCAGCGGTAGCTCTGCGCGCAGGTGACCTCGCGGGCGAGGTCCATGCCCACGAGCCCGGGGAAGGCGCGCGCCCGCCCGAGCAAATCGTCGAGGTCGAAGTCGCCGTCCGGCGCATGGCTGATCGCGACGTGCGGCGCGCCCTGCAGCCGGATGGCGCGGGTCAGGCGCCGGGTGTCGATCTGGCCGATCCCGATGCGGCCCCGCCGCGCCAGCCAGTCCGAGAGCGTGCCGGCCGCGCGCCAGCTCGACGGCTCGGTCGGGTCCCATTTCACCACCATGCCGGCCGCGACCGGGTCGGCGGTCTCGTCGTCCTCGGGGTTCACCCCGACGTTGCCGACATGCGGGAAGGTGAAGGTGACGATCTGCCCGGCATAGGAGGGATCGGTCATGATCTCCTGGTAGCCGGTCATCGCCGTGTTGAAGCAGAGCTCGCCCACCGCCACGCCGGCCGCGCCGAAGCCCTTGCCGTAGAAGATCTGCCCGTCGGCCAGTGCGATGCAGGCCGTGGGCCTCAGCCCGTCGCCCGGCGCCGAGGCAAGCGCCTGGTCCGAGGGAGCGGCACGTGCGGTCATGGTCGATCGAATCCCGAGGTTCGCGGCGGAAGCTATGCCGCACGCGGGCGGTCGTCAAGGCGAATGCGCGCCGGCAAAATCCAGCAAGATCAGGTAATTGCCGGCGGGCCATCAGGCTTGCGGCCCCGCGCGCCGCAGCGGTATAGTGCCCTTTCGGCCGACGGCCCGGCCAGCGAAGGGTGCCCAGGATGACGATGCGCGAGCGATTCGCGGCGGATCTCAAGGAAGCGATCAAGGCGCGTGACAGCAGACGGATTTCGACGCTTCGGCTGATCACCGCGGCGATCAAGGACCGCGACATCGCGGCCCGCACAGAGGACAACGCCGAGGGCGTCGGGGACGCCGGGATCCTCGCGATCCTCGCCAAGATGATCCGCCAGCGCGAGGAGAGCGCGCGCGCCTACGAGGAGGGCGGGCGGCTCGACCTCGCCGAGCAGGAGCGCGGCGAGATCGCGATCATCCGCGACTACCTGCCGCGGCAGATGTCCGAGGCCGAGATCGACCAGGCGATCGCGAAGGCGATCGAGGAGACCGGCGCCTCCTCGATCCGCGACATGGGCAAGGTGATGGCGATGCTGAAGGCGCGCCACACCGGCCAGATGGACTTCTCCCGCGTCGGCGCCGCCGTGAAGCAGGCCTTCCGCTAGCAGGCGGCCTCCCGCGCGGGGCTGGCGGGGCCGGCGCGGATCGTGGCAGAAGACGCTTCGCAGGGGAGGAACGCCATGAGGAAGCGTCTTTTCGGCCGGGACGAGGCAGGCCGGCCCGTCGAGGAGGTGATCCTCGAGAGCGCCGACGCCGCCGTCTCGATCCTCGCCCTCGGCTGCATCACCCGCGACTGGCGCGTCGACGGGCCGCGCGGCACGCTGCCGATGGTGCTCGGCTTCCCCCGCCTCGAGGATTATCTGCACCATTCCCGCTCGCACGGCGCCGTCGTCGGCCGGGTCGCCAACCGCACCGGCGGCGCCTCCTTCACCCTCGACGGCCGGACCCATGCCCTCACCGCCAACGACGGCGCGAACCACCTGCACGGCGGCGCGGTCGGGCTCGCGGGGCGGATCTGGGACATGGAGACCGACACCCCGGCCAACACGCTCTATCTCTTCTACCGGAGCCCGGACGGGGAGGAGGGCTATCCCGGCAACGTCGATTTCGCCGTCAGCTTCCGCCTCGAGGGGCCGCGGCTCATCTGCGAGATGACCGGCACCCCGGACCGGCCGACGCCGATCAGCCTCGCCAACCACAACTACTACAACCTCGGCGGCGAGGGGACGGTGAAGGACCACCTGCTCTGGATCGCCGCCCGGGAATACACCCCGACCGACGCGGCGCTGGTCCCGACCGGCGAGATCCGCCCGCTCGACGGCACCGGCCGTGACTTCTCGACCGAGCGCGAGATCGGCGACACCGCGCTCGACCTCAACCTCGTCCTCGACCCCGCCCGCGACCGCAAGCGCCCGACCGCCCGCGCCCGCTGCCCGCGCACCGGGCGCCAGCTCGAACTCTGGACCGACGAGCCGGGGATGCAGCTCTTCGACGCCCCGGAGATGACCATCGCCGTCCCCGGCCACGACGGGCAGAGCTACGGCCCCTTCGCCGGCCTCTGCCTCGAGGCGCAGCACTTCCCCGACAGCCTGCACCAGCCGGACTGGCCGAGCATCGTCGCCACCCCGGAGAAACCCTATTTCCAGCGGCTTGTGGTGGAGATCGGGCGGGCGTGAGCAGGCTCGCACCCGCCTTCCGCACAGTGCGGGATTCCGACAAGCCACTGAAACGAAAACAAAATCCGAACGGCGTTAACCATCCGCGGCATAAAGGTTAACATCGTCCGGCAAGACCTTGCCGCCAATCGTATTTCAACTTACGCGAGAATCGAAGGTTAACCAAGCGTTGACAACGGCTGGTGGCCGAACAGCTGTCAACAACAATATATGGTGGCTCACGCCAAAAAATCTGTTGCGACTCGCCGCCGAAAGGGCGTTCTCTGGTGTCCCGGCCACGAACGGCCGCAAGATATGGTGCCTCCCGCTAGAGGTAGGCCGAGGCAACAAGAGGACCGAGAGATGAAGATCGAGCGCCGCTTCACCACCGAGGAGACCGGGGCCTACGGGGCGCTCGAATTCCGCACCACCTCGTCAGAGATCCGCAACCCGGACGGCTCGGTGGTCTTCAGCCTCCCCGACCTCGAGGTCCCGGCCGGCTGGAGCCAGGTCGCCGCCGACGTCCTCGCCCAGAAGTACTTCCGCAAGGCCGGCGTCCCCGTCGCGCTCCGCCGCGTGCGCGAGAAGGGCGTCCCCGCCTTCCTCTGGCGCTCCGTCCCCGACGAGGCGAAGCTCGCCCAGCTCCCCGAGGAGGCGCGCACCACCGGCGAGACCTCCGCAGCCCAGGTCTTCGACCGCCTCGCCGGCGCCTGGGCCTACTGGGGCTGGAAGGGCGGCTACTTCACCACCGAGGCCGACGCCCGCGCCTACTACGACGAAATGCGCTACATGCTGGCGACCCAGATGGGCGCGCCCAACTCGCCGCAGTGGTTCAACACCGGCCTGCACTGGGCCTACGGCATCGACGGCCCGGGGCAGGGGCACTACTACGTCGATTTCCAGTCCGGCGAGCTGGTGAAATCCACCTCCGCCTACGAGCACCCGCAGCCGCATGCCTGCTTCATCCAGTCGGTGCAGGACGACCTCGTGAACGAGGGCGGCATCATGGACCTCTGGACCCGCGAGGCGCGCCTCTTCAAGTACGGCTCCGGCACCGGCACCAACTTCTCCTCGCTGCGCGCCGAGAGCGAGAAGCTCGCCGGCGGCGGCAAGTCCTCCGGCCTGATGTCGTTCCTCAAGATCGGCGACCGCGCCGCCGGCGCCATCAAGTCGGGCGGCACCACGCGCCGCGCCGCCAAGATGGTGATCTGCGACATGGATCACCCCGACATCGAGGACTTCATCTCCTGGAAGGTGATCGAGGAGCAGAAGGTCGCCTCCCTCGTCGCCGGCTCCAAGGTCCACCGCGAGCGCCTCGCCGCCATCCTCGACGCCATCCGCAGCTGGGACGGCGCCGAGGCCGACGCCTTCGACCCGAAGGCCAACCCGTCCCTCAAGGCCGCCATCCGCGCGGCGAAGAAGGTCCACCTCCCCGAGGCCTACGTGAAGCGCGTGCTGCAGCAGGCCGAACAGGGCGCGACCGAGATCGACTTCCGCACCTACGACACCGACTGGGACTCCGACGCCTACCTGACCGTCTCGGGGCAGAACTCCAACAACTCCGTCCGCGTCACCGACGCCTTCCTCGCGGCGGTGCGCGCCGACGGCGACTGGCAGCTCACCCGCCGCACCGACGGCAAGGTGACGAAGACGGTCAAGGCGCGCGAGCTCTGGGAGAAGGTCGGCCTCGCCGCCTGGGCCTGCGCCGACCCCGGCGTGCAGTTCCACGACACGATCAACGCCTGGCACACCTGCCCCGAGGACGGCCCGATCCGCGCCTCGAACCCCTGCTCGGAATACATGTTCCTCGACGACACCGCCTGCAACCTGGCGTCGATGAACCTGCTCGCCTTCCTCAAGGACGGCCGCATCGACGCCCGCGCCTACGTCCACGCCACCCGCCTCTGGACGCTGACCCTCGAGATCTCCGTCCTCATGGCGCAGTTCCCGAGCCCGCGCATCGCCGAGCTCTCCTACCGCTTCCGCACCCTCGGCCTCGGCTACGCCAACATCGGCGGCCTGCTGATGACCATGGGCCACGGCTACGACAGCCCGGAGGGCCGGGCGCTCTGCGGCGCGCTCAGCGCGGTGATGACCGGCGCCGCCTACGGCCTCTCGGCCGAGATGGCGGGCGAGCTCGGCGCCTTCCCCGGCTATGCGGCCAACGCCCCGCACATGCTGCGCGTCATCCGCAACCACCGCCGCGCCGCCCAGGGCCACCTCACCGACTACGAGGGCCTCGCCGTCCCGCCGGTCGCGCTCGACCATGCGAGCTGCCCCGACTCCGCGCTCATCAACCTCGCGCACGCCGTCTGGGACGAGGCGCTCGAGCTCGGCGAGCGGCACGGCTTCCGCAACGCCCAGACCACCGTGATCGCGCCCACCGGCACCATCGGCCTCGTCATGGACTGCGACACCACCGGCATCGAGCCCGACTTCGCGCTGGTGAAGTTCAAGAAGCTCGCCGGCGGCGGCTACTTCAAGATCATCAACCAGGCGGTGCCCGGCGCGCTCGCCCACCTCGGCTACCGCCCGGCCGAGATCGAGGAGATCGTCGCCTACGCCGTCGGCCACGGCTCGCTCGGCCAGGCGCCGGAGATCAACCACACCACGCTCGTCGGCCACGGCTTCGGCAAGGCCGAGATCGCGAAGCTCGAGGCGGCGCTGCCGACCGCCTTCGACATCCGCTTCGTCTTCAACCAGTGGACGCTCGGCGAGGAGTTCTGCACCGGGGTCCTCGGCATCCCGGCCGACAAGCTGCGCGACCCGGCCTTCGACCTGCTGCGCCACCTCGGCTTCTCGCGCGCCCAGATCGAGGCGGCCAACGCCCACGCCTGCGGCACCATGACGCTCGAGGGCGCGCCGCACCTGCGCCCCGAGCACTACCCGGTCTTCGACTGCGCCAACCCCTGCGGCAAGATCGGCACCCGCTATCTCTCGGTCGAGAGCCACATCCGCATGATGGCCGCCGCCCAGAGCTTCGTCTCCGGCGCCATCTCCAAGACGATCAACATGCCGAACGAGGCGACGATCGGCGACTGCAAGGCCGCCTACGAGCTCTCCTGGTCGCTCGGGGTGAAGGCGAACGCGCTCTACCGCGACGGCTCCAAGCTTTCGCAGCCGCTCGCCGCCTCGCTGATCGAGGACGACGAGGACCTCGAGGAGGCGCTCCTCGAGGCGCCGCAGCCCGAGCGCGTCACCGTGCTGGCCGAGAAGATCGTCGAGAAGCTGATCGTGAAGGAGATCGAGCGGGCGAACGCGCGCCAGCGCCTGCCCGAGCGGCGCAAGGGCTACACCCAGAAGGCGCTGGTCGGCGGCCACAAGGTCTACCTGCGCACCGGCGAATACGCCGACGGCTCCCTGGGCGAGATCTTCATCGACATGCACAAGGAGGGTGCCGCCTTCCGGGCGATGATGAACAACTTCGCCATCGCCGTCTCGGTCGGCCTGCAGTACGGCGTGCCGCTCGAGGAGTTCGTCGAGGCCTTCACCTTCACCCGCTTCGAGCCGGCGGGCATGGTGCAGGGCAACGACTCGATCAAGAACGCGACCTCGATCCTCGACTACATCTTCCGCGAGCTCGCCGTCTCCTACCTCGACCGCACCGACCTCGCCCACGTCAAGCCGACCGGCGAGAGCTTCGACACCATCGGCGGCGGCGAGGCGGAACGCTCCGGCAACGTGCTGCGCCTCGACGGCGAGGTGGCGCAGAGCTCGATCGCGGTGATCAAGCAGATCTCCTCCTCGGGCTACCTGCGCAAGCGCCTGCCGCAGGAGCTGATGGTGCTGCAGGGCGGCGCCGCCGTCGCCGGCGCCCTCGAGCTCGGCGTCCTCCCCGGCCTCGCCGCCCCGGCGGCCTCCGCCGCCGGCGCCGCCGCCCTCGACGCCCGCTCCAAGGCGAAGATGCAGGGCTACGTCGGCGACCCCTGCGGCGAATGCGGCAACTTCACCCTGGTCAGGAACGGCACCTGCCTGAAATGCAACACCTGCGGCGCCACCTCGGGCTGCAGCTGACGGAACGGGACAGCGAGGGGCTGCGGCGGAACCGGTCGAGCAGGACCAGCCTACCAAAGCCAGCAGAAGCGCGAAGGAGGGGGGCCGAAAGGCCCCCTTCGTCTTGCCTGTCAGGGGGCCGGGATCCTTCGAGCCGCAGCGCGTACAGGAAGTTTTAACCCGACGAATCCCTTTGGGATCATATGGTTACTTATAGTTTCGCGCGCGAAATCCCCGTTTCGCGCCCCGCGCCTGCACCCGGCCCGGGGACCGGGTGCGGCGGTCGGCTCTCAGGAGGCGAGCTCGGCGTCGAGGGTGATGTCGACCGAGCCGTGCAGCAGCTTGGAGATCGGGCAGATCTCCTTCGCCTTCTGCGCCGCGGCCTGGAAGGCCTCCTCGGAGGCGCCGGGGATCTTCGCCTTCACCGTCAGATGCACGCTGGTGATGGTGAAGCCGTTGTCCATCTTGCCGGTCACGGCCGAGCTCGCCCGGATCTCGTCGGCGACGAGGTTCGCCTCGCCGAGGACGCCCGAGAGCTGCATCGCGTAGCAGGCCGCATGCGCGGCGCCGACCAGCTCCTCCGGGTTCGTTCCCTTCTCGTCGCCGAAGCGCTTGGCGAAGCTGTAGTTCACGTCGGCGAGCGCGCCGCTCTCGGTCGAGAGCGTCCCCTTGCCGTCCTTGAGGCCGCCGCTCCAGACTGCCGAACCGGTTCTCGTCATCACATCCTCCTTCTTCATCCCAACCGTGACCCTGCGGCCCGCCGGGGGCGCGGCTTGGCGGGCGGCGGCAGCAGCGTCGGCGCCCGGCGCGCCTCCGCCGCCTCGCGGGCGATGGCCCGCAGCAGCAGCAGGACGCCGCCGACGAGGGCGAGCCGGATCAGGGACGAGGGGCGAGGCATGGGCGGGAACTCCTTGGGGCGGCATCGTCCCCGCGACAACGGCCCTTTCCCGCTCCGGTTCCGCCCCCTCATCCTCCCGTGTGGCTCATGTGCCGGGACACCCGGCCATGCACCTCGCGCCGCGAATAGTCGAAGTCGTGCCCCCTCGGCTTGCGGGCGATCGCCGCGGCGATCGCCGCCACCAGCGGCGCGTCGTCGCCCGGGTTCGCGCGCAGCACCGAGCGCAGGTCGGCCTCGTCCTCCTGGCCGAGGCACATGAAGAGCTGCCCGGTGCAGGTCAGCCGCACCCGGTTGCAGCTCTCGCAGAAATTGTGCGTCAGCGGCGTGATGAAGCCGATCCGCCCGCCGGTCTCGGCCACGCGCACGTAGCGCGCCGGCCCGCCGGTGCGCTCGGGCGTGTCGGCGAGCGTCCAGCGTTCCTCGAGCCGCTGGCGCAGGTCGCGCAGCGACCAGTACTGGTCGAGCCGGTCCTCGGCGCCGAGGTCGCCCATCGGCATGACCTCGATGAAGGTGAGATCGAAGCCGCGCGCGCCGCACCAGGCGACGAGATCGTGCAGCTCCTCCTCGTTGACGCCCTTGAGCGCCACCGTGTTGATCTTGACGTGCAGGCCCGCCTCCGCCGCCGCCTCGATGCCGTCCATCACCTGGCGGAAGCGCCCCCAGCGGGTGATGCGGGCGAACTTGTCGGCGTCGAGCGTGTCGAGCGACACGTTGACGCGCCGAACGCCGCAGTCGGCGAGCTCCGCGGCGAAGCGCCGCAGCTGGCTGCCGTTGGTGGTGAGGGTCAGCTCCCGGAGCGCGCCGCTCTCGAGATGGCGCGACATGGCGCGGAAGAAGGTCATGATTCCCTTGCGCACCAGCGGCTCGCCGCCGGTGATCCTGAGCTTCTCGACCCCGAGCCCGATGAAGGCCGAACACAGCCGATCGAGCTCCTCGAGCGTCAGCAGCTCCGCCTTGGGCAGGAACTCCATATGCTCGGACATGCAGTAGACGCAGCGGAAGTCGCAGCGGTCGGTCACCGAGACGCGCAGATAGGTGATCGCGCGCGCGAACGGATCGATCAGGCGAGGCTGTCCGGTCAAGTGAGCTGTTCTCCCTCTGCAGAGAGTAGGAGGGCAGGGCTGGCAGTTCAAGCCGTTGCCACACACGCTTGACTCCGGCCCCCGGAGACGGTCGTAATCGTCATGCGGCAACGGCGGGAAAGGGAGACCGCCGCGCGACCGGGGGTCGGCCCCATGAATCCGATTGGATTCGACATCGAAATCGAGTCCGTGACGCGCCTCGACGACCTCTGGAAACGGCTGGTCGCCTTCGCGCGGGGCTGCGGCGTGGCCCGGATCGGCTACCACCACCTGCCCCCGCCCGGCGCGCCCGATGCCGGCCAGCAGCGCATCGAGAACGACGGCTTCCCGGCGCCGCTCGTCGAGCAATATCTCGCCGCCCGCTCGAGCGGCCTCGCGGTCATGGCGCAGGCGCTGCAGAACAGCGTGCGGCCGGTCTATCTCGAGGATCTCGCGCATATCTCCCCCGCCGGCACCCGCGAGCGCGCGCATCTCGAGTCCTATCGCGCCAGCGGCGTCGCGAGCGGCCTCGGGCTGCAGGCCTTCGGTCCGAAGGGGCGCAACGGGATCTTCGCCATCGATCTCGTGCCCGGGCTCCGGCGCCTCGGGCCGGAAGTCCTCTCGGGCCTCCGCTGGGCCTGCCAGGCGATGCACCTGCGCTACTGCGAGCTGCTCCTGCGCGAGCTCGGCGAGGTGCCGGCCCTCTCCCCGCGCGAGCTCGAGGTGCTGACCTGGGTGGCGCGCGGCAAGACCAACGCGCTCATCGCCGAGATCCTCGGCATATCCGCCCACACGGTCGACGCCCACCTGCGGCGCGTCTACCAGAAGCTCGGCGTGGCCGACCGGATCTCGGCGGCGCTGCGCGGCCTCGGCTTCGGGCTGATCAGCATCGACCCAGGAGAGCAGCCGCACGTCGCCCGATCACGCTGACTCACGGCTGTACACGAAGTTTTAACCCGACGAATCCCTTTAATATCATATAGTTACTTATAGTTTCGCGCGCGAAATCGTGAATCTCGGGCCCCCGAGGTCACTCCACGGTCACCGACTTGGCGAGGTTCCGCGGCTGGTCGACGTCGGTGCCCTTGAAGACCGCGGTGTGATAGGCGAGGAGCTGCGCCGGCGCCGCGTAGAGGATCGGCGCCACGAACGGATCGCAGGCCGGCATCGCGAGCGTCCGCCAGGGACCCGGCCCGGCTTCCTCGAGGCCGCCCGCGTCGCTGACCAGCAGCACCTTGCCGTCGCGCGCCATCACCTCCTGCATGTTGGAGACGGTCTTGTCGAAAAGCCCGTCCGAGGGAGCGAGCACGATGACCGGCACGTCCTCGTCGATCAGCGCGATCGGCCCGTGCTTGAGCTCGCCCGAGGCATAGCCTTCGGCGTGGATATAGCTGATCTCCTTCAGCTTCAGCGCCCCCTCGAGCGCGAGCGGATACATGGAGCCGCGCCCGAGGAAGAGGATGTCCTGCGCCCGCGACAGGTCCTTGGCGATCTCGGCGATCTCGGGCTCGGCCGTCAGCGCGCGCGCCATCAGGCCGGGGACGCTGCCGAGCGCCGTCGCGAGCCGCTCCTCGTCGGCCGCCGCGAGCGTGCCGCGCTGGCGCCCGGCGACCAGCGCCAGGATCGCGAGCACGGTGAGCTGGCAGGTGAAGGCCTTGGTCGAGGCGACGCCGATCTCGGGGCCGGCGAGGATCGGCAGCGCCACGTCGCTCTCCCGCGCGATGGTCGAGGTCTCGACGTTCACCACCGAGACGATGCGCCCTCCCTGGCCGCGCACGTAGCGCAGCGCGGCCAGCGTGTCGGCGGTCTCGCCCGACTGGCTGACGAAGATGCCGAGCGTGCCGGCCCCGAGCGGCGGCTCGCGGTAGCGGAACTCCGAGGCGATCTCGATCTCGACCGGCAGGCGGGCCAGGCTCTCGAACCAGTATTTCGCCACGTGGCAGGCATAGTGCGCCGTGCCGCAGGCGACGAGGACCAGCCGGTCGACCGCGGCGAAGTCGACCCCCGCCGGCGCGACCGCCGCCTTGCGGTCGACGGTGAGATAATGGCCGAGCGCGTCGGCGATCACCGTCGGCTGCTCGTGCACCTCCTTGGCCATGAAGTGCTTGTAGGGGCCTTTCTCGGCGTAGAAATTCTCCACCGGGACATGCTGGATCTCGCGGGCTGCCGGCCGGCCCTCGGCGTCGAAGATCGCGACCTCGGCGCGGGTCAGCACCGCATGGTCGCCCTCCTCGAGATAGGCGATGCGGCTGGTGAGCGGCGCGAGCGCCAGGGCGTCGGAGCCGACGAAGACTTCGCCGTCGCCGTAGCCGACCGCGAGCGGCGACCCGCGGCGGGCGGCAACGAGCAGGTCCGCCTCGCCGTCGAAGAGAAAGCAGAGGGCGAATGCCCCCTGCAGCCGCGCCAGGGTGGCGCGGGCGGCCGCGACCGGGGTGGCGCCGGCCGCGAGCGCGCGGTTGCAGAGCTGCACGATGGTCTCGGTGTCGGTCTCGGTCTCGAAGACGACGCCCTCGGCCTCGAGCTCGGTGCGGAGCGCGCGGAAGTTCTCGATGATGCCGTTGTGGACGACCGCCACGCGCCCGGCCTGGTGCGGGTGGGCGTTGCGCTCGGAGGGCTGGCCGTGCGTCGCCCAGCGGGTATGGCCGATGCCGGCCTTGCCGCGGATCGGGTCGCGCACGAGGAGGTCGGAGAGCGCGATCAGCTTGCCGACCGCCCGCCGGCGCCCCAGCCGGCCCTCGTGCACGGTGGCGATGCCGGCGCTGTCGTAGCCGCGGTATTCGAGCCGCTTCAGCGCCTCGAGGATGAGCGGAGCCACCTCGTGGCGGCCGAGGATCGCGACGATGCCGCACATCTCAGTGCACCCCCCCGGCCTTGAGCGCCCTCAGCCGCTCCATGATCCGCCGCCCGAGCGCCGGCCTGTTCTCCTGCCGTGCGCGGGCGATCGCGAGCGCCCCTTCCGGCACGTCGCTGGTGACGACCGAGCCGGCGGCCACCAGCGCGCCCGCCCCGACGCTGACCGGGGCCACCAGCGCCGTGTTCGAGCCGATGAAGGCGCCGGCGCCGATCTCGGTCCGGTGCTTGAAGACGCCGTCGTAGTTGCAGACGATGGTGCCGGCGCCGACATTGGCACCGCGGCCGACGGTTGCGTCGCCGATGTAGGTGAGGTGGTTGGCCTTGGCGCCCTCCTCGACGATGGAGTTCTTCACCTCGACGAAGTTGCCGATCCGGGCGTTCTCGGCGATCTCGGCCCCGGGGCGGAGGCGGGCGAAGGGGCCGATCCGGGCGCCGCGGCTGATGTGGCACCCTTCGAAGTAGCAGAAGGGAAGGATGATGGCGCCGGACTCGACGGTCACCTCCGCGCCGAAGACGACGTGCGGGCCGATCGTGGCATCGCGGCCGACGACAGTGTCGAGGGCGAAGAAGACGGTCGCGGGATCGGTGAGGGTGACGCCGTTCGCCATCGCCTCGGCGCGGGCGCGAGCCTGGAAGGCGGCCTCTGCCGCGGCGAGATCGGCGCGGGAGTTGACGCCGAGCGTCTCGGCCTCGGGGCAGGTGATGACGGCGACGGCGAGGCCGCGGCCGCGGGCGAGGCCCACGACGTCGGTGAGGTAGTATTCCCCTTTGGCATTGTCGGTCCCGACCTCCGCGAGCAGTCCCCGCAGGGTGGTGGCATCGGCGGCGAGGAGGCCCGAGTTGCAGAGCCGGACGGCGAGCTGGTCGGGCGTGGCGTCGCGGGCCTCGACGATGGCTTCGAGGCCGCCGTTCGGGCCGAGGAGGAGACGGCCGTAGGTGCCCGGCTCGGCCGCCTCGAAGCCGAGGACGACGACGGCAGCGCCGCCCGCGCGGGTAGCGAGCATGGCCTCGAGCGTTTCCGGGCGGATGAGGGGCGTGTCGCCGTAGAGGACGACGACGTCACCCTCGAAGTCCTCGAGCTCCGGCGCGGCCTGCAGCACGGCGTGGGCGGTGCCGAGCTGCTCCGTCTGCTCGACGACGCGGAGGTCGGGGTCGATGCTGCGGGCGGCCGCTTCGACGGCGTCGGCGCCATGGCCGGTCACGAGGATCGTGCGCTCGGGCTCGAGCGCCCGGGCGGCGGCGAGGGCGTGCGCGATCAGCGGCGCCGAGGCCAGCGGGTGCAGGATCTTGGGGAGATCCGAGTTCATCCGCGTTCCCTGGCCGGCGGCGAGAAGGATGACGGCGACGGGCATGCGGGAACCTCCGGCAAGCTGGCAACAGAGGCGACTCCTAGCAGCCATTGTGCGGCGCGCAAAGGGCGGGGCGGATCAGATCCTGTTTCAGAATCCTGCAGCTTGGGCCAAGAGGGGACGAGGCAGGAGGAGGCATGGATGCGGGCTGCGGTCTTCGATCTCGACGGGACCCTGGCGGACACCTCGGCCGACCTGATCGCCGCGGCGAACGGTGCGCTGGCGGAGGCGGGGGTCGGCGCGCGGCTCGACGCGGCCGACGGCGCCGAACCGGCGGTTCGCGCCGAACCGGCGCGCTCCTGAGAGCGGGGCGCTGCACGCATGCGCTTCGATAGAATCG
>NZ_CALLYO010000046.1 GCF_937858865.1 uncultured Amaricoccus sp.
GGAGAGGCAGAAGGGCACGCCGAACTCCTCCGCCGCCTGCGCCGCGAGAATCTCGCCGTCGGCATGCTGCATGCCGCAGAGGCCGGTCGGCGCCAGCGCCACCGGGATCGAGACCGGCTCGCCCACCATCTCGGTCCCGACGTTGCGGCCGGTCATGTCGACGAGCACCCGCTGGCGGAGCAGGATCCTCGCGAAGTCCTCCTCGTTCGACCGGTAGGTCCCCTCGGTCCAGGCCCCCGAGTCGGCATAGTCGAAGAACATCTTCGGCACCCGCCGGCGGGCCATGCGCTTCAGGTCGTCGATCGTCAGGGCATTCTCAAGCATGGCCTTCCTCCGTCTGGTGCCAGTGGGCGCACTTCGAGGTCTGACCGATGCCCGGGTTCAGGCTGTTGGTCGGATCGAGCGCACGATAGAAATCCGCGAGCGCCGGCTTCGCGTGATAGAGATGGCCGACATTGTGCTCGGCCGGATACTCCGCGCCGCGCGCGTCGAGCAGCCGCCACATGGCGTGCTCGAGCGCGAGGCAGTCCCTCCCCTTCTTCACCACGTAATCCTGATGGAAGACATGGCAGAAGAAGTGGCCGTAGTAGAGCTTCTTCTCGATCTGCGCCTCGATCTCCGGCGGCAGCCGCTCCACCCAGTCGCGGTCGTTGCGGCGGAGCGCGATGTCGAGCGCCACGATGTCCTCCACCTCGCGCCGATGCACCGCCCGGTAGCGCACCGCCGCTCCGGCGACCGCGAACCGGTGCAGGAACGCGGCCTCGCCCTCCGCCGGCGTGCACGCGAAGAAGTCGCCGGTCGCCGAGGGAAGCAGGCCTTCGAGATAGGCCCGCGCCTCGGCGATGCCGCTGCCCGCCATGCGCAGGAGCAGGTGGTGCTCGAAGCGGTCGCGGAAGGCGTTCATCCGCGCCGGCAGATGCTGCGGCGCCAGCGCCGCGACCCCCTGCGCCACCCGGTCGCTCAGCGTCGCCCCGAGTCCGAGCCGCTCGGTCAGCGCATCGACCCGCGCCTTGGCGGCGAAGAGCGCCGGCATCCGGTCGGTGCCGGCCTTCCTGATGAAGAGGAAGGTGTCCTTGCCGTACTTCGCCGCCACGTCGTAGGCGTCGCGGTGGATATATTCGCCCGCCACCGGCAAGTGCTCGAACCGCGCCAGGATGTGCCGGCGGATCCCGGTCAGCTCGTCCGGGTCGTTGGTGCCGATGTAGAAGACCGCCGTCTCCTTCTCCGCCTCGAAGGTGTCGAGCCGGACGGCGAAGACCGCGAGCTTGCCGGCGCAGCCCGCCGCCTCGCGCAGCCGGCGCGGATCGGCGTTGAAGCGCGCCGGCGTCGCCGCCTCGACCTCGCGGACGTGCGCGACATACTCCCGGTCGGAGGCCCAGGCCTCGGTCGGCTCCGGCACGGGGAGCTCGCCCCGCTCCACCCGGGCGAGGATCTCCTCCGGCTCGTTGCCGAGCGGCAGGCCGAGATGATTGACGAGGGCGACCGAGCCGTCCTCGCGCACCTCGGCATAGAGCGCCATCTCGGTATAGGCCGGTCCGCGCTGGACCAGCGCTCCGCCCGAGTTGTTGCAGATCCCGCCCAGCACCGAGGCGCCGATGCAGGAGGAGCCGATCACCGAATGCGGCTCGCGCCCGAACGGCTGCAGCGCCTTCTCGAGCGCATCGAGCGTGGCGCCCGGCAGGCAGACGACCTGCCGTCCGCCGTCGATCAGGTGGATCCCTTTCAGCCGCCGCAGGCTGACCAGCACGATCTCCCGGTCGTAGTCGTCGCCCCAGGGCGTCGAGCCGCCGGTCAGCCCGGTATTGGCCGCCTGGAAGATCACGATCCGCCCGGCGGCGATGGCGGCCTTCAGCGCCCGCCATTGCTCGACCAGGCTCCCGGGCCGGACCACGGCCAGGACCGGGCCGGCGCCGTAGCGGAAGCCGCGCGTGTAGCCGCGGGTCCGGCGCTCGGCCGTCAGCACCTGGCCGGGGCCGACGATGCGGCGGAGCTCGGCGATCAGCTCGTCTCGCGTTGTCATGGCGCTCCCTCCCTCCATGGCGATGGGTCCGGGGACGTGCCCCGGACCCGACGTCGTCAGTTGGCGACGGGGATGGTGGCGGCCACGTCGGGCACCATCTCGGTGAAGGGGTAGACGTAGGCCTGCGCCATCACCAGGAGGCCGACGAGGCAGGCGAGGGCGATCGAGTGGAAGAAGACGAACCTGAGGATCGAGCCCTCCTGACCATACCACTTGGTCGCGGTCGAGGCGACGACGATCGACTGGGCGTCGATCATCTTGCCCATGACGCCGCCCGAGGAGTTGGCCGCCGCCATCAGCACCGGATTGAGCCCAAGCTGCTGCGCCGTCACCTTCTGCAGCCCGCCGAAGAGGACGTTCGATGCGGTGTCCGAGCCCGTCACCGCCACGCCGACCCAGCCGAGCAGCGTGCCGAAGAACGGGTAGAGCCAGCCGGTGTTGGCGAAGGCGAGGCCCATCGTCGCGTCGGTGCCCGAGTAGCGGGTGACGTAGCCGAGCGCCAGCATGCAGGCGATGGTCAGCAGCGAGAAGCGGATCATGTAGAGCGTCTTGCCGTACATCCGCACCAGGCCCGCCGGGCCGTAGCCGAGCATGAAGCCCGAGACGATGCCGGCGAGCAGGATGCCGGTGCCGGTCATCGACAGGATGTTGAAGTTGAAGATCGCGGCCTCGGGATGCGCCTCGGCGACCACCGGGGGCACCTTCATGACCAGCTCGTGCAGGCCGGCGACCGGGAACCGCGCGCTCCAGATCGAGTCGAGGAGGGCTTTGGCCTGCGGCACGCCCCAGATGAAGACGAAGACCGAGAGGATCACCCAGGGCGTCCAGGCCTTCAGCGCCGCGCTGCGCGAGGCGACATCGGCCGGGTGCTCGTGCTCTTCCTCGCCCTCGACGTCCTTCGAGGACCAGTCGCGCGGCGCCTCGGTCATCGGCCTGGCCGGATGCCACACCCTGAGGAAGAGCGCGAGCGAGATCATCGAGACGATGGCGGCGACGATGTCGACGAGCCATGGCCCGTGGAAGTTGGAGACGAGATACTGCGGCACGGCGAAAGAGGCGCCGGCCACGAGCAGCGCCGGCCAGACCTCGATCATCCGCCGGAAGCCGACGAAGGCCCAGATCAGCCAGAAGGGCACGATGATCGAGAAGAACGGCAGCTGCCGCCCGATCATGCCGGAGAGCTCCATCAGGTCGAGCCCGGTGACGGCGGCGAGCGCGATGACCGGCGTGCCGAGGGCGCCGAAGGCCACGGGCGCGGTGTTGGCGATCAGGCAGAGGCCGGCGGCGGAGA
>NZ_CALLYO010000047.1 GCF_937858865.1 uncultured Amaricoccus sp.
CGCCGCATGCAGGGCCGCGTCCTCGCCACCTGGGTCGCCGGCCGCCGGGTCTTCGCGCGGGAGACAGCATGACCCTCGCCCTCGCCTTCCTCCTCGCCTATCTCCTCGGCTCGATCCCCTTCGGCGTCCTCATCACCCGCGCCCTCGGGCTCGGCGACCTGCGCTCGATCGGCTCGGGCAACATCGGCGCGACCAACGTGCTGCGCACCGGCCACAAGGGCGCCGCCGCCGCCACCCTCCTTCTCGACGCCGCCAAGGGCGCAGTCGCCGTCCTCGCCGCGCGCGCGCTCGCCGGCGAGGCGGCGGCGATGGTCGCCGGCTTCGCCGCCTTCCTCGGCCACCTCTTCCCGGTCTGGCTCGGCTTCCGCGGCGGCAAGGGGGTCGCGACCTTCCTCGGCATCATGCTGGCGCTCGCCTGGCCGGCGGGCCTCGCCGCCTGCGCCACCTGGCTCGCCGTCGCCGCCGCCACGCGCTTCTCCTCGCTCGCCGCGCTCGCCGCCGCCGCCCTCGCGCCCCTCTGGCTCTGGCTCTTCGGCCGGCCCGACGCCATCTGGCTCGGCCTCGCGCTCGCCGCCCTCGTCTGGGTCCGCCACCGCGCCAACATCGGCCGCCTCCTCGCCGGCAGCGAGCCGCGGATCGGCAAGGGTGCCTAGCGCGGGATGATCGCGCCGGGCTGGCCGATCACCTCCGACGCCATGGCGTGGCCGGCGGCGAGGCAGGCGGGCTCGGACTCGCCGCGGAGGAGCGCCGCGAGATAGGCGCCGTTGAAGCTGTCGCCGGCGGCGGTGGTGTCGACGACCCGGGCCGCGGGCGGGAAGGCGGGCAGGCGGAAGTCGCCGCCGATCGGCAGCGGGCCGTCCGCGCCGCGCTTCAGCGCCCCGCGACGGATGCCGGCGGCGGCAAGCCGGGTGAGGACGGCCGCCTCGCCCGCCTCGCCGAAGAGCGCCAGCTCGTCGTCGAGCGAGGGGAGCGCGATGTCGGTCAGCGCCCAGAAGGCGGCGATCTCGCGGCGGGCGGTGGCGCGGTCGGGCCAGAGGCGGGGGCGGTAGTTGGAATCGAACGCCACCCTGCCGCCGCGACGGCGGTAGCGGTCGAGGAAGGCGGCGAGGCCGGCGCGGGCCTCCGGCGCCAGCACGGCCAGGGTGATGCCGGAGAGATAGACGATGTCGAAGTCGGCGAGCCGCTCGGGCGTGACCTCGGCCGGCGGCAGGAAGAGGGTGCGGGCGGCGGAGGTATCGCGCCAGTAGGTGAAGCTGCGCTCGCCCTTCTCGTCGAGGCTGATGGCGTAGAGGCCGGGGACCCGGTCGGCCCGCCGCTCGATCAGGCCGGTGTCGAGGCCCTCGGACTCGAAGAAGGCGATCATCCGGGCCGAGAGGGGGTCGGTGCCGAGGGCGGTGACGTAGGCGACCTCGATCTCCGGGGCGGAGCGCTTGAGGTAGATCGCGGCGTTGCAGGTGTCGCCGGCGAAGCCGACCCGGCTGCCCTCGCCGTCCTCGCGCGGCAGGGTGAGCTCGATCATGCATTCCCCGATGCTGGCGACCCGCATGGACCCGTCCCCCGGCTGTTTCCGGAACGGAACAGCATCGGGAGAGGGGGGACAAGGGGGAAATCGCCCCCGCCGGGAGGGAGGCCGAGATTTGGCCGGTGCGGCAGGGGTTAACCGGGATTTCCTCAGTATGGAAATCGTATGGAATCCATATGGGAAACG
>NZ_CALLYO010000048.1 GCF_937858865.1 uncultured Amaricoccus sp.
GGCGGCCGGCGTCACCGACGACCTGACCGGGCGGGTCTCGGCGGTCGATCTCGTCCGTGTCGCCGCCGAGGCGCTCGGCGGCAAGGGCGGCGGCGGGCGGCCGGACATGGCGCAGGCGGGGGGCAGCGACCCGGGCCGCGCGCCCGAGGCGATCGCCGCCGCGCGCGCGCTGCTGGAAGCCTGAGGGAGGGAGAGATGGCTGCCTACTGGATCGCCAACGTGCATGTGACCGACCCCGAGGCCTATGGCCGCTACGCCAAGCTCGCCACCGCGGTGATCGCGGCGCACGGGGGGCGCTTCCTGGTCCGCGCCGGGCGCCACGTGCAGCTCGAGGGGCGCGACCGCTCGCGCAACGTGCTGGCCGAGTTCCCGAGCCTGGAGGCGGCGGAGGCCTGCTACCGCTCGGCCGAGTACCAGGCGGCGCTCGAGCATGCGCGGGGGGCCTCGGAGCGGGATCTGGTCATCGTCGAGGGCGTCTGACCCGCACGCGTCTTGCGTGCCAGACGCCAGACGCCGGCAACCGATTGGAATTGCCCTGATTTATGCCGGCATTTACCGCATCTTGACGAAGGTTGACGCGCGCCGGGCCGCTCACATCGCGACGTAGCGGTCGCGGCGGTGGTTGATGGCGATGACGAGGTTGAGGACCACGGCGCCCGCGAGCGAGAAGGCGACGGCCGGGAGCGGCAGGGTCAGGAGCGCGAGCGAGAAGACCACCAGGTCGACGAGGAGCTGGGTCCAGCCGGCGCGGAAGCCGGTGCGGTCCTGCAGGTAGACCGCCACCACGCCGACGCCGCCGAGGCTGGCGCGGTGGCGGAAGATGGCGAGGAGGCCCGCCCCCTGCACCAGCCCGGCGAGCACGGCGCCGACCAGCGGGTCGAGGGTGGCGAAGCTCAGGTACTGCGGGCGGAGCAGCGAGAGCAGGGTGACGAGGCCGACCGCGACGAAGGTCTTGAGCGTGAAGGCCCAGCCCATGCGCCGCACCGCCAGCCAGTAGAAGGGCAGGTTCAGCGCGAAGAAGACCGGGCCGAAGGGGATGCCGGTCCAGAGCGCGACGAGGAGCGCCAGCCCCGCCACCTGACCGGTGACGAGGCCGAGATGCTGCAGGAAGGCGAGGCCGAGGGTGACGAGGAGCGTGCCGGCGAGGAGCCCCTGGGCGTCCTCGAAGGCCGAGTGCCGCGGGCGGGCGGGGCCGTCTGCGCGACCGTCTGCGAGGTCGTCCACGGCACGCGGCCGGGCGCGGTCAGGCCACCTTGAAGCCGAGCCGCTCGACGTAGAGCACGACGGCGAAGCCGTTCTCGCCGACCTCGTCGTGCGAGAAGCGCTTCAGGCCGACGTGGCCGAGCTCGATGCGGGCGAGCTCGCTCTTGCCGTCGGCGGCGAGCAGGCTGATCGTGCCGTTCATCTCGTGCCTGTCGCGATAGTCCCGGTCGATGAACCAGCGCCGCGCGGCCTCCTCCCACGGCGCGAGATCCGCGCGCGAGACGACCAGCCTGACGTCGGGGACGGTGATCGCGCCGTCGGCGGCGCAGGTCCAGGTGAAGCCGTCGACCGCGATGACGCGCTGGCAGGGCAGGTCGCCGATCTCGACCCGGAAGCTCGACCGCTGCCACGCGGCGCCGGCCCCGGCCCCGGGGCCGGCCGCGGCGGCGCCGCCCTGGTCCCACTCCACCTGCCGCGCGACGAACTCGACCGACATCTCCGCCGGCTCCTTCGCCGCCGCGTCGAGCGCGGGGAAGCTCACCGCGGCGAGGCGGGCGCCGGAGAAGCCCACGGAGAAGGCCGGGGCGCCGCCCGGACCGGCGACCGCGACGCTGCCGCCCCGCGTCGCCGCGCCGCGATCGAGCGCCTCGGCGATCCAGCCCTGCATGCCCTCGCCCATGCCGCCGCCGAAGGTGGCGACCGCCGGTGTCCAGCGGACGGCGGCGACATGCTTCTTCGGCGTGCTGCGCGGGCCGAGGTCGCGGGTCGCGATCTCGGCCTCCACGTCGAGGCCCCTGAAGCTCCGCAGCGAGCCGACCGGCGCGCCGGCGACCTCGAGCAGGAACTGTTCCGCCATGTCCGTGTCCTCCCGGGATGCCTCAGGCGAGCGCCTTCTGCAGGTTCTCGTCCACCTTGTCGAGGAAGCCGATCGTGGTCAGCCACTTCTGGTCCGGCCCGACCAGGAGCGCGAGGTCCTTGGTCATGTCGCCGGCCTCGACCGTGTCGACCGTCACCCGCTCGAGGGTATCGGCGAAGCGGGCGAGCGCGGCATTGTCGTCGAGCTTGGCGCGGTGCTTCAGCCCGCCGGTCCAGGCGTAGATCGAGGCGATCGAGTTGGTCGAGGTCTGCTCGCCCTTCTGGTGCTGGCGGTAGTGGCGCGTCACCGTGCCGTGCGCCGCCTCGGCCTCGACGGTCTTGCCGTCGGGCGTCATCAGGACGGAGGTCATCAGCCCGAGCGAGCCGAAGCCCTGCGCCACGGTGTCGGACTGCACGTCGCCGTCGTAGTTCTTGCAGGCCCAGACGTAGCCGCCCGACCACTTCAGCGCCGAGGCGACCATGTCGTCGATCAGCCGATGCTCGTAGGTGATCCCCTTCGCCTTGAAGGCCTCGGCGAATTCCTCGTCGAAGACCTGCTGGAAGAGATCCTTGAAGCGGCCGTCGTAGGCCTTGAGGATGGTGTTCTTGGTCGAGAGATAGAGCGGCCAGCCAAGATTGAGCGCATAGTTCATCGACGCGCGGGCGAAGTCGATGATCGACTCGTCGAGGTTGTACATCGCCATGGTGACGCCGCCGCCCGGGGCCTTGAAGACCTCGCGCTCGATCGTCTTGCCGTCCTCGCCGACGAACTTGAGCGTGACCGTGCCCTTGCCCGGGAAGACGAAGTCGGTCGCCCGGTACTGGTCGCCGAAGGCATGGCGGCCGACGACGATGGGCCTGGTCCAGCCCGGCACCAGCCGCGGCACGTTGCGGCAGATGATCGGCTGGCGGAAGATGACGCCGCCGAGGATGTTGCGGATGGTGCCGTTCGGCGACTTCCACATCTCCTTGAGGCCGAA
>NZ_CALLYO010000049.1 GCF_937858865.1 uncultured Amaricoccus sp.
ACTGCAGCGCGTCGAGGCGCGCGGCGAAGCCGTCGAGCGCGCTCCTCGGGTCACGGCCCTCGATCTCGGCGAGCTTCGCCTCCAGCGGCGCAAGCCGGGCGAGGACCGCCTCGGTGGTGGCGTCCTTCTGGGCGTAGAGCCGGGTCAGCTGCTCGCTGATCTCCGCGAACGGGTTCTCCGCCGGCGTGTCGAGGCGCGACTGCAGCGCGTCGAGGCGCGCGGCGAAGCCGTCGAGCGCGCTCCTCGGATCACGGGCGGCCAACTCGGTCTCGAGCGCGGCAATGCGGCCCATCAGACCTTCGACGATCGCGTCCTTCTGGGCGTGGAGACGCGCAAGGTGCTGGGCGAGCTCGGCGACCGGCGATCCGGCCGCCTCAAGGGCGGCGAGCGCCGCCCCGGTTGCATCCTGGGCCGCCGCCACGGCCGCGATCTTCGCCTCGAGCCGGCTCTCCAGCCGCGCCACCACCTCCCGGGCCGGCTCGCGGCCCTTGAGGTCGCTCTCCATGGAGCCGAGCCGCGACTCGAGCGGAGCGAGGCGCGCGATCACGGCAGCGAGCGCGGAGTCCTTCTGGGCGTGCAGCTTGGTCAGCTGCTCCACGAGCGCCGCCTGCGGGTCGGGGCCCTCCGCCTCGGCGCGGCGGGCGGCCAGCCTCGCCTCCAGCGCTGCGGCGGCAGCGGCCTGGGCGCTTTCCAGCGCATCGAGGCGGGAGGTGAGCCCCTCGAAGAGCCCGCGCGCCTCGGCGGCGCTGCCCATCTGCTCGAGGGTCTTCATCCGGGCGCGCAGCTGGTCGAGGCCGGCGAGCGCGGTTTCAAGGGTCGCGTTCTTGTCGCGGATCAGCCCGAGGAGCTGGGCGGCCATCGCCTGCAGCCGGTCCTCGGCGGCACCGGCGCCGTCGAGCTTCGCCGTGACCTCGGCCTGCACCGCCTCGATCGCCGCCATGCGGCCCTCGACGCGGCGGGTCACGGATTCAAGGCCGGGCTCGAGGCCGGGCTGGGGACCCGCGTCCGCCGCCGCTCCGCCCCGGCGCGCCTTCCGGCGCTTCCGCGCCGCGAAGCCCGAGGCCATGAGGAAGAGGCCGAGGCCGGCGAGCGAGAGCATGATCGTTGCGATGGGGTCCATGGCCCTTGGGTCCGCTCCTGGCTTGCGATCCAGGGGCCATCAGTTCGGTCGAAATGGTTAGAGCGCCGTTAATGCTGGGAAGCCTTAGCCCTGCCCGGTTAAGCGGAAGGGCACCGCCACCGGCGCGAAGGTAGCGTCGGACCGTGCTCCGTGCGCAGCCGAACTCCTTCGACAGCCGTTTGGCTTTTTCCAGCCACGCTCGTGCAGCCGAACCATCGCGGTCACCTTCCTCCACCTGAAGCATCTCTTCTTCTGCGTCCGTGAACCACGTGCAGGAAGCTCTGAACCCCGAGACTCCATATGTCCCCTGATGAGGGGTCAGTTGTTCGTTCTCGTCCTGGCGCTCGGAGGTGAGGTTGGGGGTCATAGTGAGAATGTTCTACACTTGAATATATCCTGCCTTCCTCTCGCTTCCTCTC
>NZ_CALLYO010000050.1 GCF_937858865.1 uncultured Amaricoccus sp.
CCGGGGGCGTCGCGGCCAGCGCGAGGTGCGCCGCCACCCGCCGCGCGACCTGCGCTACCCGCCCGGCCTCCGGCCGGTTGCGCTGCAGCCGCAGCCCCAGCCGCACGTCGAGCGGCGCCACCTCCTTGAACGACACCGCGCCCGCTAGGATGCGCCCGTCGAGCTCGGGCAGCACCACGTGCATCGCCAGATCCGCCGGCATCAGCCCGCGCTGACCCTCGGCCCAGGCCTCGCGCCGCGTCGTCGCCGGCACCACCTGGAAGACCGGCACCCCGAGCCGCGCGAAGAGCCCGGCCTCCTCGCCCGCCGCGAAGGCCGTCGCCGTGACGATCGCCGCCGCCCGCATCCGCCGCAGCGCCGGCTCCAGCGCGGCGAGCACCTCCGGCTCGCGCAGGTTCGGCAGGAAGACCGCCCGCGCCGCCAGCCCCTCGGCCTCCAGCGCCGCGACCAGCGCGTCGACCGGGGCATGGTCGTTCGCCAGCAGCATCGAGCGGTAGAAGAGGACGGCCACCAGCGGCCGCCCCGCCGCCTCGGCCGCCTCGAGCCCGCGCACCCCGGCACCGGCGAGATAGAGCCCGACCCGCGGCAGCGGCGCCGCCGCCGGCGCCGCGACCGCGCGCCCCCCTTCGCGGAAGCAAGCGAGGAGCCCGGCCCGCGCGCCGGGGCCGACCGTCGAGAGCGCCGCCAGCCGCGGATCGTCCGCCCGGCACTCGCCCGGCAGCAGCGCCAGCGCGATCCCCCGCTCCCGCGCCACCGCCGCCAGCCGCTCGCAGCCGTAGGCCCACCAGTCGTATCCGCCGAGCAGCCGCACCAGCACCGCCCGCGCGCCGGACGCCACCCGCTCGATCCAGAGATCGACCGACATCGGATGGCGGAGGTCGCGCAGCGCCGCCAGCCGCAGCTCGGGCAGCTCCGGCCCCCAGGCGCCGGCCAGCGCCGCGAGGTCGCTGTCGGAGAAGCTCGCCGCCACGAGCTCGGCCGGCGCCTGACCGAGATCGACGGGCTCGATCAGGTCGTCCAGCGACGCGGTCGTGACGTTGAGGATGTGCATCAGCCCGCGAGCACCCGCTCCACCGCCGCCCGGTCGAGCCCCTTGAGCCCGATCACGACGAGCCGCGTTCCCGGCGCCTCCCCCGCGCCCCAGCGCCGGTCGTAGTGGTGCGAGACCCGCGGCCCCACCGCCTGCACCACCAGCCGCATCGGCTTGCCGGTCACCGCCGCGAAGCCCTTGACCCGGAGCACGTCGCCCGCCTCGGCCGCCCGCGCCACCCGCGCGGCGAGCTCATCCGGCCCGGCCACCGCCGGCAGCTCGACGACGAAGCTGTCGAAGTCGTCGTGGTCGTGCTCGCCCGCGTCGTCGTGCGCGGTCCGCCGCTCGTCGATCGCCTCCTCGACCGCCAGCCCCTGCCCGAGCAGCACCGCCGGATCGACCCGGCCGCGCTCCCCCGCCACGATCTTCACCGCCCGGCCGAGGTGCCGCGCGACCCGCGCCTCCGCCGCCTGCCGCGCCACGCCGTCGAGGAGGTCGGCCTTCGAGAGCACGACGAGATCGGCGCAGGCGACCTGGTCGCCGAAGACCTCCTCCACCGGATCGTCGTGGTCGAGCGAGGCGTCGGCCGCGCGCTGCGCCGCCAGCGCCTCGAGGTCCTGCGCCACCCGCCCCTCGGCCAGCGCCGGCCCGTCCACCACCGCGACGACGCTGTCGACCGTCACCCGGCTCTTCACCCCCGGCCACTGGAAGGCCTGCACCAGCGGCTTCGGCAGCGCGAGCCCGCTCGTCTCGATCAGGATATGGTCGACGTCGCCGCGTGCGAGGATCCGGTCGAGCGCCGGCACGAAGTCGTCGGCGACGGTGCAGCAGATGCAGCCGTTGGCGAGCTCGACGATATTCTCCTCCGGGCAGCTCGCGATGCCGCAGCCCTTCAGCACCTCGCCGTCGATGCCGACGTCGCCGAACTCGTTGACGAGGACGGCGAGCCGCCGCCCGCCGGCATTCTCCAGCAGGTGGCGGATCAGCGTGGTCTTTCCGGAGCCGAGAAAGCCGGTGACGACGGTGCAGGGCACGCGGCCCGAAAGGCCCGGGGCGAGATCGTTCATGGCAGATCCTTCAGGAGCTCGATGGGTGGGACGCGCGCGATCAGCCCGCGCTTCAGCGCCTCGGGCCGGCCGCGCCACGGCATGAAACCGTCGCTCGAGCCGGCGAAGAGCCGGGCGCCGGCGAGGAGGTCGCCGCCCGAAGCCTCGTCGAGCCCGCCGAAGACGTAGGTCCAGCAGCCCGGCCGGTAGACGGCGGCCGAGAGGCCGCGGCTGCAGTTGCCGAGGCAGGCGACGCGCCGCACGGCGACGCCGCAGCCGGCCGCCGCCCCGACCGCATCGGCGAGCCGGCTGCCCGGACGCGGCACCTCGGGGCCGTCGCCCTCCCGGCGGCAGGAGGAGCAGACGAGCAGGGTCACGCCGCAACCGTCCGGCCCTTCGGGGGCCGGCTGCGCCGCACGGGACGGACTCGCGCCTGTCACTCGACCGCACTCCTTGCCCAGGTAACCCGCCGGGCGCACGGACAAACTCGGTGACGGCAGGTCTCCTGGCTCGCGGATCGTCGCGGTCGACTGCCTTCCCGGGAGCTCTCCCCCAGTGGCCGTTAGTCGCCGCTACCGCCTACAGTTGCGGGTACAGCTGCGGACTTGCCGGTTTCCCGGCGCACCGCATTCCCTTCCCCTCGCGGGGATGACCGTCACGAGCCGATCTCTACGGCGGCGCGGGAAGCGGTGTCAACGGCGCCCGGAGACGCCCCGAGAAGGGGGCTTGCCGCGGCCCGCTTTTGCGTTAACCATGGGCGCGTCGGTCGTTCCCGCGAGGGAACAAGGGAATGCGGTGAGAAACCGCGGCTGCCCCCGCAACTGTAAGCGGCGAGCCCGGCCTCTGCGACCACTGGGAGAATCTCCCGGGAAGGTGAGGCAAAGGGCCCTGACCCGCGAGCCAGGAGACCTGCCGGCGAATCGACGTGGCTCCAGCGGCCCTCGGGTGGAGGGCGAAAGGACTTGAGAATGGCCCATACTCCCTCGGCGACCGGCTCGGCGTCGTCTTCCTCCCTCGCCTTCCAGCGCCTCGTCGCGGCGGCGATCGGCGCCTTCATCATCGGCATGGTCGGCTTCTCGCACATGACCGTCGCCCACAACGCCAGCCACGACTACCGCCACTCGATGGCGTTCCCCTGCCACTGACGCGGGCGCGAGACCCATCATGAACGCGCTCCGCGGCACGCTGCTTCTGGCGGCCCTCGCCGGCATCCTCGTCGCCGTCGCGATGACGATGCTCCAGTTCTTCTCCACCGTTCCCCTGATCCTCGAGGCCGAGGTCTACGAGAACGCCGCGCCGGCCGCCGGCCACGACCACGAAGCGGCAGCGGTCACCGACGCCCACCCGCACGAGGCGGAGGAATGGGCGCCCGCCGACGGCTTCCAGCGCATGAGCCTGACCGCCGTCGCCAACTTCGTCACCGCCGTCGGCTTCGGGCTCCTCCTCGTCGCTGCCTCCGAATTCGCCGGCGGCATCCGCAGCTGGCGGCAGGGGCTCGTCTGGGGCCTGGCCGGCTTTGCCGTCTTCTCCGTCGCCCCCGGCCTCGGCCTGCCGCCCGAGCTCCCCGGCATGCCGGCGGCCGAGCTCGCGCCCCGGCAGGTCTGGTGGATCGGCACCGTGCTCGCCACCGCGGCCGGCCTCGCGCTCATCGCCTTCGGCCGCGGCCCGGCCCTCGGCTTCCTCGGCGCCGCGCTGCTGATCGTGCCGCACCTCGTCGGCGCGCCGCAGCCGCCGACGCACGAGACGGCGGTGCCGGCGGAGCTGCACCACCGCTTCGTCGTCGCCGTCACGGTCACGAACCTCGTCTTCTGGCTGCTGCTCGGCACCGCGGTCGCGGCCCTGCGCCCGCGCTTCGCCGCCGACCTCGGCACGCCGCAGCCGCAGCCCGCCTGAGGCCGCGCCCGCCCCGGCCCCCGGCGGCGCGCACGGCGCCGCCGGGCATCCCGTTCATCCCCGAGGTGAAGCGACCATGCCCGAGATCGACGACGCCACCGCCGAGCGCCACCGGGAGAAGATGGCGAAGCGCAAGGCGGTGCAGGACGCGGAAGTCGCCGGCAAGACCGTCGAGAAGGGCCTCCTCCTCGTCCACACCGGCCCCGGCAAGGGCAAGAGCACGGCGGCCTTCGGCCTCGCGCTCCGCATGCTCGGCCACGGCCGCCGCGTCGGCGTCGTCCAGTTCATCAAGGGCGCGCGCGACGCCGGCGAGCGCCGGGCGCTGGCCGCCTTCGGCGATGCCGTCGCCTGGCACACGATGGGCGAGGGCTTCACCTGGGAGACCCAGGACCTCCGCCGCGACATCGCCGCCGCCGAACGCGCCTGGGCGCAGGCCGAGGCGCTGATGGCCGACCCCTCGATAGCGCTCCTCCTCCTCGACGAGCTCAACATCGCGCTCCGCTACGACTATCTCGAGCTCGGCCGCGTCCTCGCCGCCCTCGCCGCGCGGCGGCCGGAGCTCCACGTCGTCGTCACCGGCCGCAACGCGAAGGCCGACCTCCTCGCCGCGGCCGACCTCGTCACCGAGTTCGGCCAGGTCCGCCACCCCTTCGCCGCCGGGGTGAAGGCGCAGGAGGGCATCGAGTTCTGACCCGGGCCGCCGCCGACCCCGGTTGACGATCCGTGACCGCCCGCACCCTCATGTTCCAGGGCACCGGCTCCGACGTCGGGAAATCCCTCATCGTCGCCGGCCTCGCCCGCGCCTTCGCCGACCGCGGCCTGCGGGTCCGGCCGTTCAAGCCGCAGAACATGTCCAACAACGCCGCCGTCACCGCCGAGGGCGGCGAGATCGGCCGCGCCCAGGCCCTCCAGGCCCGTGCCGCCCGCGTGGCTCCCACGGTCGACATGAACCCGGTCCTGCTCAAGCCGCAGAGCGAGATCGGCGCCCAGGTCGTCCTCCAGGGCCGCGTCGTCGGCAACGCCGGCGCCAGCGAGTGGCAGCAGCGCAAGGCCGGCCTCCTCCCCGCCGTCCTCGAGAGCTTCGCCCGCCTGCGCGCTGACGCCGACCTCGTCCTCGTCGAAGGCGCGGGCAGCGCCTCCGAGGTGAACCTCCGGCGGAACGACATCGCCAACATGGGCTTCGCCCGCGCCGCCGACGCTCCGGTGATCCTCATCGGCGACATCGACCGCGGCGGCGTCATCGCCAGCCTCGTCGGCACCCGGGCCGTCCTCGACCCGGCCGACGCCGCCCTGATCCGCGGCTTCATCGTCAACCGCTTCCGCGGCGACCCGGCGCTCTTCCGCGAGGGCATGACGCTGATCGCCGAGCGCACCAGCTGGGCCCCGGTCGGCCTCGTCCCCTTCACCGAGGCCGCCCGCCGGCTGCCCGCCGAGGACGCGCTCGCCCTCTCCCGCGCCCCCGCGGCGGCACCCCGACCTGGCACGCTCCGCATCGCCGTGCCGATCCTGCCCCACATCGCCAACTTCGACGACCTCGACCCGCTGGCCGCCGAGCCGGCCGTCGACCTCGTCCACGTCCGCCCCGGCGCGGCGCTGCCCGGCGACGCCGCCCTCGTCCTCCTCCCCGGCTCCAAGTCGACGCTCGCCGACCTCGCCGCCCTGCGCGCCGCCGGCTTCGACATCGACCTCGCCGCCCACCTGCGCCGCGGCGGCCGCATCCTCGGCCTCTGCGGCGGCTACCAGATGCTCGGCCGCTCGGTCGCCGACCCCGCCGGCCTCGAGGGGCCGCCCGGCACCCATCCCGGCCTCGGGCTGCTCGACGTCGCGACCGAGCTGGCCTGCGAGAAGCGGCTGGAAGCCGTCACCGGCCGCACCGCCGACGGCGTGCCCTTCGCCGGCTACGAGATGCACATGGGCCGCACCCGCGGCCCGGACTGCGCCCGCCCCTTCGCGACCCTCGCCGGCGGCCGGCCCGAGGGCGCCCGCTCCGCCGACGGCCGGGTCTTCGGCACATACGTCCACGGCCTCTTCGCCGGCGACGCCCAGCGCGCCGCCTGGCTCGCCCGGCTCGGCGCCGCCGCCTCCGGCGCGAGCTACGAAGCCGGCGTCGAGCTCGCCCTCGACACGATCGCCCGCCACCTCGAGGTCCACCTCGACCTCGACCTCCTGCTCGCCCTCTCCCGCTGACGGGCCGCCGCCTCTTGCCCATGCTGGCCTTGCGGCCCGAAAGCTGTAACTGAGGAGGGCGTCGCGCGGCAGCGGCCGATGCGCGCGGCAGGGGGAGACGATGAGCATCGATTTCACGCTGAACAGCTACCAGAAGCGCCTGCAGCGCATCGCCCGCGACTTCGCGACCGAAATCCTGGCGCCGCTCGTCGCCGAAGCCGATGCCGACCCCGATCCGCAACGGGCGTTCCTGGCGATGAAGGGCGCCTACGTCGAAGCCTACAAGCTCGGCTTCGCGACCGGATTCCTCCCCCGCCAGTACGGCGGCGGCGGCATCAGCAACGTCGACCTCCAGATCGTCGCCGAGGAGATCGCCGCCGTCGATCCCGGCTTCGCCACCGTCCTCCTGGTAAACGGCCTCGCGCTCATGCCGATCGCCTGGTTCGGCACCGAGGAGCAGCGGATCAAGTGGATCGGGGAAGCGACCTCCGACCCGCGCGGGGAGTATCTCGCCGGCTGGACCGTGAGCGAGGCCCCCGGCTCGCCGGGGGGTACGGCGAACTTCGACCACCCCGGCCCGATGCCCGCCGGCATCTCGGTCGTCGCCCGCCGCGATCCCGGCCGGGGCGAGTACGTGCTCGACGGCATGAAGTACTGGCCGTGCAACGCCGGCGGATGGGACCTGAAGGGCGCGAACGTCAACGTCTGCGTCGTCCGCATCGACCCGACGAAAGGCGGCAAGGAGGGGCTCGCCGCGGTCATCGTGCCCCGGGGCGCGGCGGGGATGAAC
Source organism: uncultured Amaricoccus sp. (assembly GCF_937858865.1). Classification (GTDB taxonomy): domain Bacteria; phylum Pseudomonadota; class Alphaproteobacteria; order Rhodobacterales; family Rhodobacteraceae; genus Amaricoccus. Next base: position 6,926 of record NZ_CALLYO010000050.1, read on the forward strand.
TTCAAGACCCCGATCTCCAAGATCGGCCACCGGCTCTGCCAGAACAACGTCGTCACCTTCCACAACTGCCGCATCCCGGAGGAGAACGTCTTCGCGGTCGGCAACGGCGACCTCGTGATCAGCAAGGCCTTCACCTGGTCGGGGCCGGTGGCGGCGATCGCGGCGGTCGGCGTCGCGCGCTCCGCCTACGAATACATCCTCGACTGGTCGAAGACCTACACCGGCGGCGGCACGCGGCCGATCATCCACCACCAGGCGGTCGGCTACCTGCTCGCCGAGGTGGCGATGAAGATCGAGGCCTGCCGGGCGATGGCCTGGAAGGCGGCGCACTATCTCGACCTGCACGATTCCGAGGGGCATGCCGTCGCCGCCATGGCCAAGGTCTTCTGCGGCGAGACCCTCTTCGGCGCCGTCTTCAAGGCGATGCAGGCGATGGGCGTCAACGCGCTCGACAGGAGCCACCCGGTGGAGCGGTTCCTGCGCGAGGCGCTGGTCTTCCCGCTCTACGACGCCGGCAACATCGGCATGCAGATGCGCAAGATCTGGGGCGTCATGTCGGCGCCGGGCTTCGATCCGCGGGCGATCGCCGACAGCCGGCCCATCCGGTTCGACAAGTCGATGGAAGGGGCCGGGCTGGAGGCGCCGCTCAGCGACCCCCAAGCCGGCTGATCAGCTCCGGGACGACCTCGTAGAGATCGGCGACGAGGCTGTAGTCCGCCTCCTCGTGGATCGGTGCCTTGGCATCGCTGTTGATCGCGACCACGGTCCGCGCGCCCTTCATCCCGACCACGTGCTCGATCTGCCCCGAGACGCCGCAGGCGACGTAGAGCTTCGGCTTGACGGTCTTTCCGGACAGGCCGATGCGGCGATCCATCGGCAGCCAGTCGACGTCGCCGGTCAGCGGCCGCGAACCGGCGAGGACGCCGCCGAGCGCCTGCGCGAGCTGCTCGAGGATGGCGAGGTCCTCGCGCTGGCGGATGCCGCGCCCGGCGGCGACGATGGTCTCGGCCTTGCCGACGTCGACGTCGCTGCGCGGCTTCTCGCTGACCCCGAGGAGGCGGACGCGCGGCTCGGGCAGCGCCACCGGCAGCGCGGCCAGCGTCCCGGTCGGGGTGTCGACGGGGGAGGGCCGGCCGAAGCGGCCGGGCGGGACCGTCAGGATCGCCGGCCGCCCGGCGAGCCGCTGCCGCGCGACGAAACGCCCGCCGTAGACCCGGCGCTCAACGAGGATGCCCGCCCCCTCGAGCGCGATCGACGTGCACTCGCTGATGCACGCGGCGCCGACCTCCTGCCCGAGCGCCGCCGCGGCATCGATGCCGGTGCGGGTGGCGCCGATCAGCACGAGATCCGCCCCGCTCGCCCGGACGGCCTCGCCCAGGGCGGCCCGGATCACCTCCGGCCCGGGCGGGCCGTCCGTCGCGACGGTCAGCACCTTGTCCGCGCCGCACGCCCGGCATTCCTCGGCGGCGGCCGCGGCGTCGGGCCCGATCGTCAGGGCGGTCACCGCTCTGTTCCCCAACGTCAGCTCGCGCGCGGCACCAAGGAGTTCGAGCAGCGTCGAACGGCTCTCCGAGAATGCGAGAAGCGTCATCTCCTGGCTCATCCCTGTTTCACCTCTCCATCCGCCACGAGGCGCTCGAGGAGCGCGCGCGCCTTCTCGCCCGGCGTGTCGCCATCGATCGTGATCCGCTTGCGCGTGCTGGGCGGCGCCTGGATCGAGAGGATCTCGACCGCCAGCGACGCCCGCAGCGCGTCGGGATCGAGCCCGGGCAGCTCGCGCAGGGCCAGCTCGTGCACCGGCTTCCGGCCGGCGCCCATCACCTGCAGCACGGTCGGTATCCGCGGCTGATTGATCTCCATCCCCACCGTCACCAGCACCGGCAGCCGCGCCTCGACCTCCTCGGCGCGGTGCTCGAGCACGCGCTGCGCCACGAGGGCGCCATCGCGCAGCGCCAGGCTGGACGCATAGGTGACCGAGGGGATGCCGAGCGCCACGGCGAGGCGCGGGCCGACCTGTGCGTTATACTGGTCGGCCGACGCCTCGCCGCCGATCAGGACGTCCCAGCCCGAAATCCCCTCACGATCGGCCGCCGCCCGCGCCGCGGCCGCCAGCACGGTCGCCGTCGGGAAGGGATCCAGGCAGAGCCGCTCCTCATCGCGGACGAGATAGAGCGCCTCGAGTCCCATGGCGAGCGCGCGCAGCAGCACGTCGCGCGGCGGAACCGGCCCGCTCACGACGCTCAGTCCGAAGACCCGGCCGCCGGACGCCGCGGCCAGCCCGAGCGCGGCCTCGACCGCATTCTCGTCGAAGGTGCTGATCCG
>NZ_CALLYO010000051.1 GCF_937858865.1 uncultured Amaricoccus sp.
TCTGCGACGCGATCATCGCCTCGGGGAAGTCCGGGGCGTGGGAGACCCTCTGAAGCAGCGCGATCGGTGATTTCGCGCGCGAAACCATAGCTATCCCCTTGTGGATAAAGGGAAACAACTTCCTAATTCTTCGTGAACGGCCCCGCGGGGCCGTTCACGCCCCGGCAGCCGGCTAGAAACTCAGCGCCTTGGCCTGGCGGATCTGGGGCAGCATGGCGATCTCGCGCAGCGCCTCGGGCGCCACCGCCTCGTCGACGCCGAGGAGCGCGATGGCCTCGCCCGAGCGCTGCTCGCGGCCGAGGGCGAAGGTGGCGATGTTGATCCCGAGCGCCCCGAGCCTGGTGCCGAGCGCGCCGATGTAGCCCGGCGTGTCGGTGTTGGTGGTGTAGAGCATGTAGGGCATCGGCTCGGCCTCGAGGTTGATCCCCTTGATCTGGATGAAGCGCGGCTTGCCGTCCGAGTAGATGGTGCCGGCGACCGAGCGGGTCTGCTGCTCGGTCGTCACGATCAGCCGCATGTAGGAGCCGAAGGCGCCCTGCGGATCCTTGCGCGTCTCGGTGATGTGGACGCCGCGCTCGCGGGCGACGATCGGCGCCGAGACCATGTTGACCGCCCCCTGCCCCACCAGCGGCACCAGCAGGCCGGCGGTCAGCGCGGCGGTCAGGGGCTTCAGGTTCAGCTGCCCGACGTCGCCGACATATTCGATCTCGATGCCGGTGATCGCATGCTCGGTCACCTGGCCGGCGAAGCTGCCGAGCATCTCGGCGAGGCCGATCCAGGGCTTCAGGATCGGCGCCTCCTCGGCGGTGACCGAGGGCGCGTTGAGCGCGTTCGAGATGGCGCCGTGCACGAGATAGTCGGCCATCTGCTCGGCGACCTGCAGCGCGACGTTCTCCTGCGCCTCGGCGGTGGCGGCGCCGAGGTGCGGGGTGCAGACGACGTTGGGGGCGCCGAAGAGGACGTTCTCCTTCGCCGGCTCCTCGGAGAAGACGTCGAAGGCGGCGCCGGCGAGGGCGCCCGACTTCAGCGCCTCGGCGACCGCCACCTCGTCGACCAGCCCGCCGCGGGCGCAGTTGATGAGCCGCGCGCCCGGCTTCATCCGGGCGATCCGCTCGGCGGAGAGGATGTTCGCCGTCTTCTCGGTCTTCGGCAGGTGCAGCGTCACCACGTCGGCGCGGGCAAGGAGCTCGTCGAGATCCTCGATCCGCTCGACGCCGAGCGCCTGCGCCCGCTCCGCCGAGAGGAAGGGGTCGTAGGCGATCACCTTCATCCGCAGGCCGATGGCGCGGGTCGCGACCACCGAGCCGATGTTGCCGCAGCCGACGAGGCCGAGGGTCTTGCCGGTGATCTCGGTGCCCATGAAGCGGGACTTCTCCCACTTGCCGGCCTGCGTCGAGGCGTCGGCGGCCGGGATCTGCCGGGCGCAGGCGAGCATCATGGCGATGGCGTGCTCGGCGGTGGTGATCGAGTTGCCGAAGGGGGTGTTCATCACCACGATCCCCTTGGCCGAGGCGGCCGGGATGTCGACATTGTCGACGCCGATGCCGGCGCGGCCGATCACGCGCAGGTTGCCGGCGCGGGCGATCAGGTCGGCGGTGACCTTGGTGGCGGAGCGGATGGCGAGGCCGTCGTAGGTGCCGATGATCTCGGCCAGCTTCGCCTTGTCCTTGCCGAGCTGCGGCTGGAAGTCGACCTCGACCCCGCGGTCGCGGAAGATCTGCACGGCGGCATCGGAAAGCTCGTCGGAAATGAGAACCTTGGGCATCTTGAATGACTCCGGGGTGGCGGGCGCGCCGGCCCGCCGAATTTCAGGGGACGGGAGGGATCAGGCGGCCTTGGCGGTCTGGAAGGCCCAGTCGAGCCAGGGGCCGAGCGCCTCGACGTCGGCGGTCTCGACCGTCGTGCCGCACCAGATCCGGAGGCCGGGAGGGGCGTCGCGGTAGCCGGCGATGTCGTAGGCGACGCCCTCGGCCTCGAGGAGCTTCGTCATCGCCTTGACGAAGTCGCGCTGCGCCGCCTCGTCGCGGCCGGCGATCTCCGGGTCGATGATGCGGAGGCAGACCGAAGTGTTGGAGCGGACGGCCGGATCGGCGACGAGGTTCTCGATCCAGGGGGTGCGGTCGACCCAGGCCTGGAGCGCGGCGGCATTGGCGTCGGCGCGGGCGCGGGTGGCGGGGAGGCCGCCGATCCCTTCCATCCAGTCGAGGGCGTCGATCGCGTCGGCGACGCAGAGCATCGAGGGGGTGTTGATCGTCTCGCCGGCGAAGATGCCTTCGATGAGCTTGCCGCTCTTGGTCAGGCGGAAGATCTTCGGCAGCGGCCGCGGCGGGGCGAAGCTCTCCAGCCGCTCGACGGCGCGGGGGCTGAGGATGAGGATGCCGTGCGCGCCCTCGCCGCCCATCGCCTTCTGCCAGGAGAAGGTGGTGACGTCGAGCTTGTCCCAGGGGAGGTCCTGGGCGAAGGCCGCCGAGGTCGCGTCGCAGAGGGTGAGCCCTTCGCGGTCGGCGGCGATCCAGTCGCAGTCCGGGACGCGGGCGCCCGAGGTGGTGCCGTTCCAGGTGAAGCAGACGTCGGCCTCCCGGCGCACCGCGCCGAGGTCGGGGAGCGCGCCGTAGGGGGCGTCGAGCACGCGGCAGTCCGCGAGCTTCAGCTGCCTGGTCGCGTCGGTCGCCCAGCCCTGGCCGAAGCTCTCCCAGACCAGCATGTCGACCGGGCGCGCGCCGAGCAGCGACCACATCGCCATCTCGAAGGCGCCGGTGTCGGAGGCGGGCACGATGCCGGTGCGGTAGCCCTCCGGCACGCCGAGGAGCCGCGCCGTGCGGTCGATCGCCTCCTTCAGCTGCGCCTTGGGCTTCGCGGCGCGGTGCGAGCGGCCGAGGAAGGCGCGGGCGGCGACCGCCTCGGCGGTCCAACCGGGGCGCTTGGCGCAGGGGCCCGAGGAGAACTCGGGGCGGGCGGGCTTCGCATGCGGTCTGACGGGGGGACGGGGCGCCGCCACGGCGGCTGCCTGGGGGTGGCTCATCGGCCAGCTCCATGGTCAAGGGCGAGATCGCTGAGCACGCCCCGCTCGCCCTCGTCCGGGGTCGCGCCCGGAGCCCGGATAGTCGATTCCGGGC
>NZ_CALLYO010000052.1 GCF_937858865.1 uncultured Amaricoccus sp.
GAGCTGCACTTCGCCCATGCGCGCGAGAGCTCGCGCGCCGAGCTCGAGGCGCTGCTCGGCTGCCGGGCGCGCTTCGGGAGCGAGACGACCGAGATGCTGCTGGGCGCCGACCAGCTGGCGCTGCCGGTCAGCGCGGCCGATCCCTATCTGCTCGCCGTCCTCGAGCGTCACGCCGAGGAGCAGCTCGCCCGCCGGGAGACGCACGACAGCCTGCGCGAGCGGGCGGGGCGGCTCGTCAACCGGGACCTGCCGCGGGGCGTCCCGACCGCGCGGCAGGTGGCGCTCGAGCTCGGCATGAGCGAGCGCACCTTCGCGCGCCGGCTGCAGGACGAGGGCACCTCCTTCCGCCAGCTGGTCGACGAGGTGCGCCGCGAGATGGCGCGCAGCTACCTCTCGGACCCCGAGCTCAGCCTGGCGCAGGTCGCCTATCTGCTCGGCTATGCCGACCAGAGCGCCTTCTCGAACAGCTTCCGGCGCTGGACCGGCCAGTCGCCGCGCCGCTTCCGCTCGGAGCGCCGCCTGCCGGGCAGGCCGGACGCGCGCCCGCACTGATGCCCCCTTGCGCCGGCGGCACCGGTGGGGCGATCCTGCCGGCGACCCGGGCAGGCCGGGCGGATGACGGAAAAGCGCGATGCCCTCGATCAGCCTCCGCATCGACCTCGAGGCCGACGGCCGGATCGGCCCCGGCAAGGTCGAGCTCCTCGAGCAGATCGCCGCCTTCGGCTCGATCTCGGCCGCGGCGCGGCAGATGGGCATGTCCTACAAGCGCGCCTGGCTGCTGGTCGAGGAGATGAACCGGCTCTTCCGCAAGCCGGTCGTCGACACGAAGAAGGGCGGCGAGAGGGGAGGGGGCGCCGTCCTCACCCCGGTCGGCCTCGCCATCGTCGCCCGCTACCGCGCCGTCGAGCGCGCCGCCGCCGCCGCCGCGGCACCGCACATCGACGCGCTGCGCCGGGAGATCGAGGCCAGCTGAGGGCGACGGGGCTCAGCCCCGCCCGTCCTCGCCGGCGGCATCCGATTCGGCCCGCCGCTGCGCCGAGAGCCTGGCGGCCGGCAGGCGCAGCCCGTAGCGGATGGCGAGGAAGCGCAGGCCGAAGCAGAGCGCCGCGCCGAAGCTGGCCGAGACGCCGTAGGGCAGGCCGGCGAGATCGCCCAGGACGACGATCGCCGCGCCGGCGAGCGCGGCGATGGCGTAGAGCTCCGAGCGCAGCACCTGCGGTACCTCGGCGAGCAGGGTGTCGCGCATCATGCCGCCGCCGATCCCGGTCAGCATGCCGAGGAGCGCCGCCATCACCGGGCTCAGCCCGAAGTCGAGCGCCTTCTGCGCACCCGAGACGGCGAAGAGCGCGAGGCCGGCGGCGTCGAAGAGGAGGACGGGCGTGCGCAGCCGGTTGACGCCGGCATAGCGGAAGAAGGTCACGAGCCCGGCGAGCACCGAGACGAGCAGGTATCGCTCGCTGGTCAGCGCCGCCGGCGGCACGGCGCCGATCAGCAGGTCGCGGGTGATGCCGCCGAAGTTGCCGGCGACGAAGGCGAGCACGAGGATGCCGAAGAGATCGAGCCGCCGGTTGACCGCCGCGACCGCCCCGCTGATCGCGAAGACGAAGGTGCCGGCGAGGTCGAAGGCGAAGACGAAGCCGCCGATGGCGCTCATGCCGGCCCCGGTTCGGCCGGCCGGCCGCGGAAGCCGGTCGCCACCAGATACTTCTCCGAGGAGTCCTTGCGGCTCGCCGGCGGCTTCACGTGCGCGACCCGCGCGAAGGCGCGGTTGAGGGTCTTGACGAGCGAGGCCTCCGCGCCGCCGGCGAGCACCTTGGCGACGAAGGTCCCGCCCGGCTCGAGCACGTCCATGGCGAACTCCGCCGCCGCCTCGCAGAGCGCCATGATCCTGAGGTGATCGGTCGGCGGGTGGCCCGAGGCCGGCGCGGCCATGTCGGAGACGACCGCCTCGGCCCGGCCGCCGAGGCGCTCGCGCACCACTGCGTCGGCGCCCTCGGCAAGGAAGTCGAGCTCGAGGATCTCCGCCCCCGGGATCGCCTCGACCGGCTGCAGGTCGACGCCGATGACCCGGCCGACCGGGCGCCCCCGGCGTTCGCCGAGGGCGTTCACCCGGGCGACCGCCACCTGCGTCCAGCCGCCGGGCGCGCAGCCGAGGTCGACCACGCGCGCGCCGGGCTTGAGGAAGCCGAAGCGGTCGTCGATCTCGATCAGCTTGAAGGCGGCGCGGCTGCGCCAGCCCTCGGCGCGGGCGCGCGCCACATAGGGGTCGTTGAGCTGGCGCTCGAGCCAGAGGGTGGAGGAGAGCTTGCGCCCCTTGGCGGTCTTCACCCGCACGCGGAGGTCGCGCCGCCCGCGGCCCGATCCGCTCCCCGATCCTCCTCCCGGGCCGCGCCCGGACGCGGGCGGGCTCACTCGAGCTGCACGCCGTCCGCGAAGGCGCCGCGGGCGCTCATCATCGCGAACAGCATCCCTTCGCGCAGCCCGCGATCGGCCACCCGCATCGAATCGGTCGGCCAGATCCGGAGCAGCGTCTGCAGGATCGCCACGCCGGACATGATGAGCTCGGAGCGGTCGCGCCCGAGGCCGATGTCCTGCCGCCGCCCCTCCGGGCCGAGGCGCAGGAAGCGGCCGATCACCTCCTCGATCGCCCGGCCCGAGAGGCGCATCCCGTCCACCTTGCGCCGGTCGTAGCGGCGCAGCCCGAGGTGGGCCGCCCCGACGGTGGTGACGGTTCCCGAGGTGCCGATCATCTGGAAGTTGGTGCCGTCCGCCCGCGCCAGCGTCTCGAGGTAGGGCTTGAAGCCGACGATCTGCTCCTCGAAGTACCAGGACATGAGCGCGAAGCGCGCGCTGTCGTCGGCGACGTCGGCATAGCGCTCGTGCAGCGTGGCGACCCCGAGCGGGACGGAGATGAAGTCGACGATGCGCGCCGCGCCCGGCGCCTCCGGCCCGTTCATCTCGAGGTCGACGATCGCCTGCGCCCGCCGCTCGCGCGCGATGCCGCTCACGTCGAGCCAGACGAGCTCGGTCGAGCCGCCGCCGATGTCGAAGACGAGCACCTGCTCGGCGTCGGGCGAGACGAGCGGCGCGCAGGAGATGACCGCGAGCCGCGCCTCCTCCTCCGGGCGGATCACCTCGAGGGCGAGGCCGGTCTCCTTCTCGGCGACGGCGAGGAAGTGCCGGCCGTTGCGCGCCCGCCGGCAGGCCTCGGTGGCGACGAGCCGCACGTTGGCGACGCGGTAGCGCTCGAGCTTGGCGGCGCAGACGGCGAGCGCCTGCAGCGTGCGGGCGATGGCGCCGCGCGAGAGGTGGCCGGTCCGCTCCAGCCCGGAGCCGAGCCGCACCGACTTGGCGAAGGCGTCGACGACGCGGAAGCGCCCGCCGTCGGGTGCCGCGATCAGCATCCGGCAGCTGTTCGTGCCCAGGTCGAGGGCCGCATAGAGGTCGGTGTCGCGCGCCGCGGGCTCGTACCCGCGGCCAGCCAGCACCGATGCGACACCATCCTGCGCAGACTCCGCTAAGTCATGCGCCATGTGTGAACCAGATCGGATCGTGCGGAAAGGTCCGCAACTTGGCATTAATGTTACATGACCGTCCGGGGCGAGGCAAGGACGGGTCCGGGGCGTGCCGCGGGCGGGCCGCGGCGAGGGTTGAAATCCGCCGGCGCGCGTCCAGATGCATCCGCAGGAGGAGCCAGCGATGGGTCGGCGATCTTCCAGCATCCACGTCTTCGGGACCGCGGCCGGCTTCTGCGGCATCGGCTGGTCGGAGGCGGGGATCACCTGCCTCGAGCTGCCCGCGCGGTCGGCGGCCGCCGTCGAGCGCCGGCTCCGCCGCCGGCTGCCGGGCGCCGAGCCGGCCGTGCCGCCGGCGGCGGTGGCCGCAGTCGCCGCGGCCGTGCGGTGCTATTTCGCCGGCGAGCGGGTGGACTTCTCCGATGTCGCGCTCGATCTCGACGGGCAGGATCCCTTCTTCCGCCGCGTCTATGCCGCCGCCCGCGCCGTCGGCTGGGGCGAGACGACGAGCTACGGCGCGCTCGCCCGCGCGGTCGGCGCCGGCCCC
>NZ_CALLYO010000053.1 GCF_937858865.1 uncultured Amaricoccus sp.
CGGCGTCGAGCTGCTCGCCTGGGACGACACCGCCGCCGTCGCGGCCGCGATCGCCGAAGCGGATGCCATCCTCGTCTCGATCCCGCCCGCCGCCGGCCGCGACCCGGCGCTCGCGCGCTACGGCGCCGCGCTCGGGCGCGCGCGGCCGCGCTGGGTCGGCTATCTCTCCACCACCGGCGTCTACGGCGACCGGCAGGGCGGCTGGGTGGACGAGACCGGCGCCCTCGCCCCGGTCTCCGAACGCGGCCGCTGGCGGGTCGCCGCCGAGCAGGCCTGGCTCGCCACCGGCCTGCCGGTGCACCTCTTCCGCCTCGCCGGCATCTACGGCCCGGGGCGGAGCGCCCTCGACAAGCTGCGCGCCGGGCGGGCGCAGCGGATCGTGAAGCCCGGCCAGGTCTTCAGCCGCATCCACGTCGACGACATCGCCGCCGCCCTCCTCGCCTCGCTGGCCCGCCCCGACCCCGGCCGCGCCTACAACCTCGCCGACGACGAGCCGGCCCCGCCGCAGGACGTGATCGCCCACGCCGCGCGGCTCCTCGGCCTGCCGCCGCCGCCCGAGGTGCCCTTCGAGGCGGCCGACCTCTCGCCGATGGCGCGCAGCTTCTACGCCGAGTCGAAGCGGGTGGCGAACCGGCGGATCAAGCAGGAGCTCGGCCTGCGCCTCGCCTGGCCCGACTATCGCGCCGGCCTCGCCGGCCTCCTGGCGGCCGGCTTCTGATGGCCGCCTGCAACAGCCGGCGGAATTATGCGCCGGCCCGCGCTCTTCGCTGGCATTTCCCCGCTGCATCAGCGAAAAGAGCGGGCAATGCGGGATAAGGTGCCGGCGGGCGCCGCTTGAGGTTGGGTGGATGCAGCGAAAGCCCCTGCGTGCGGGAGTGGCCATGCTGGCGTTGGCGGCGGCCGCCTCCATCGCGCCCGGCACCACCGCACCCGCCCAGGAGACCGCGCCGCCGCGGCCGAGCCTCAACCTCTACGGCGCCACCGGCCTCATCGACATGCCGAGCGCCGAGGCGCAGCCCGACGCGCAGGTCTCGGCCAGCTACAGCCAGTTCGGCAACACCTCGCGCCGCAACTTCACCTTCCAGCTCCTCCCGCGGATCTCGGCGACGCTGCGCTATGCCTCGATCAAGGACTGGGGCAATTCCGATGACCCGGAATACAAGCTCTTCGACCGCAGCCTCGACGTGCAGTTCCAGCTGCTGAAGGAGCGCGGGACGTGGCAGCCGTCGGTCGCGCTCGGCTTCCGCGACGTGCTCGGCACCGGCGTCTACTCGGCCGAATACCTCGTCGCCAGCAAGACCATCGCCCGCGACTTCACCGTCACCGGCGGCATCGGCTGGGGGCGGCTCGCCAGCGTCGGCGGGGTGACCAACCCCTTCTGCTCGATGTCGGACAGTTTCTGCGAGCGCAAGATCGACTACGACGAGGGCGGCACGCCGACCTTCGACGCCATGTTCCACGGCGAGGACATGGGCTTCTTCGGCGGCGTGGAGTGGCGCACGCCCATCGACAAGCTGACGCTGAAGGCCGAGATCTCCTCCGACGCCTACACCCGCGAGCAGGCGGGCCCCGAGGCCGACTTCGAGCGCAAGTCGCCGATCAACGTCGGCGCCGAGTACCGGCTGACCCCCGGCATCACGCTCGGCGGCTACTATATGTACGGCTCGACCGTGGGCATCAACGTCGTCGTGTCGGGCAATCCCTACAAGCCGCTCACGCCGCAGAACCTCGGCACGGGACCGGTGCCGATCAACCCGCGCCCGGCGAACGCCAACCGGAGCGGCGCCTGGGTGAACGACCAGGGCGCGAAGGCGACGCTGACCGAGGCCGTGGCCAAGGCGCTCAACGCCGACGGCATCACGCTCGACGCGATGAGCTACACCGCCGATGCGGTCGAGGTCAGGATCATCAACCGGCAGATCAGCCAGGACCCGAAGGCGATCGGCCGCACCGCGGCGGTGCTGGCGGCGGCGATGCCCTACTCGGTCGAGCGCTTCAGCATCACCCCGCTGCAGAACGGCCTTCCGACCACCACGGTCACCGTGCAGCGGACCGACCTCGAGGCGCAGGCCAACCGGCCCTTCGCCGGGGTGCAGAGCTGGGAGACGACGCAGATCGAGGGCGCGCTGCCCGTGCTGGCGCAGGGCCAGAGCTGGCGGCGGGACGTCTATCCGCTCTGGAGCTGGGCCTTCATCCCGCTGCCGACGGTGCAGATCTTCGGCGGCAACGACGGGTTCCGCCCGCAGCTCACGCTGCAGTTCCGCGGCAGCGTCAGCCTCTCGCCCGGCCTCTCGGCATCGGCGATGGTGCGCCAGCCGCTCCTCGGCGAATTCTCCGATCCCGGCGACACCGAGTCCTCGGGCAACCTGCCGCAGGTCCGCAGCCAGTCGAAGCGCTACTATTCCGGCTGGGATCCGAAGCTGATCCGGCTGACCGGCGACTATCTCTTCAAGCTCAACCGCGACACCTACGGGCGGGTGTCGGCCGGCCTGCTCGAGCGCGCCTTCGGCGGCGTCAGCGGCGAGGTCCTCTGGAAGCCGGTCGAGCAGAGCTGGGGCCTCGGCGCCGAGCTCAACTACGTCGCGCAGCGCGATCCCTACAGCCCCTTCGGCTTCGGCTACTACGACTACCAGGTGGCGACCGGGCATGCCTCGGTCTACTGGGACACCGGCTGGTACGGCATCGAGACGCAGCTCTCGGCCGGGCGCTACCTCGCCGGCGACTGGGGCGCCACGCTCGCCGTCTCGCGGCGCTTCGCCAACGGCTGGGCGGTGGGCGCCTACGCCACCAAGACCGACGTCTCGGCCGAGGACTTCGGCGAGGGGAGCTTCGCCAAGGGCCTCACGCTCTCCATCCCGCTCCGCTGGTCGACGCCGTTCGAGACCCGGCAGACGATCGACGGCAACCTCACCTCGCTCGCGAACAACGGCGGCGCGTTCCTCAACATCCAGAACCGCCTCTATCCGATGGTGCGCGAGTACGACCGCAACCGCCTGGAGCGGAACTGGGGAGCCTTCTGGCAATGAAGCGGCTCTTCGCCCTCGTGTCGCTGGCGGCGCTGACGGCCTGCGGCAGCGGCGGGAAGGACCCGATCGTGCAGGCGGCGATCGAGGAGTTCGGCGGCTTCTGGTCGCGCGAGGACGACACGCCCAAGGCGCCGCCCCGGGTGGTGACCCGCGCCGACATCGAGCGGGCCGACGTGGCGGCGATCCAGGCGCGGCTCGAGAGCGACGCGTCGCCGACGCTGATGTACGGCGCCGCCTCGAACGGCGGCTTCGTCACCTATTCCTCGGCGCTCCAGCAGCAGATCGTCCTGCGCGGGGCGCAGATCACCGGGACGCGCGGCATGGGCACCGACCTGCTCGCCTCCTGGAGCGAGGGGCCCGACCCCCTGGCCCGCCGCACCCCGCCGGGGAGCTGGCCGCACGGCGTGCGGCGCTTCTACGAGCTGCCGGCGATCGGCCCCAAGGGGGAGGTCGTCTCCTTCGACTGCCACTTCGAGCCGCCGGCGCCGGCGGAGATGACCATCCTGCAGCTGCGCTACCAGGGCGTGCAGATCCCGGAGATCTGCGACGGCCCGACCGGGCATTTCGAGAATCTGCACTTCGTCGATTCGTCGGGGTCGGTCTGGCGCAGCCTGCAGTGGGTCGGGCCGAAGATGGACCTCGTCGACATGCAGGTCCTCGAGCCCTACACCGGAGACTGAGCCGCTCACCTCGCGGTTGAGCCGTCGCCGCCGCCGGCGGCGCGCCGCCCATCGGCGTGCGAATCGCGTGATTCGCGATTCGCGAAAAGAAAAGGGGCAACGCCGTGCAGCGTTGCCCCAATCGCTATCCGCGTCGCAGGGCGCCGCGGCTCAGTGAAGGACGATCAGTTCGCGGCGTCCGTGGTGTCGTCGTCGTCGTCGTCGTCGTCGTTCGAGATCGCGTAGGCGATCGCGGCGAGACCGATCACCGGGATCAGCCAGGCGGCGTTCGAGCCACCCATCGGGGCGGGCTCGGCGACCACGACCGGCTCCTCGGGAGCCTCGAAGACCAGGCTGCCTGCAAACGCCTGGCCGGCCAGCACCAGAGCCACCGCAGTGGTTACGATAAGCTTCATTGTTGTCCTCCTCAGAGTGCGGGTCTGCGATACTGCTAGCTCGCCCGGACCTGCGAGCGGACAAGCTAATGCCTCGACACTAACCAACTTTCCCTCGTTCGTTCAATCGGTGAAAGCGGCGAACTCCAGTAAATCACAGGTGTTGTCAAATTAGCAACACCGGCGTCCCGATCTGCGCGCGGTCGTACACCTCGAGGATGTGCTCGTTGAACAGCCCGACGCAGCCCGAGGACGACTGCCGCCCGATCTTGCGGATGTCGTTGGTGCCGTGGATGCGGTAGGAGGGCCAGCCGAGGTTCAGCGCGCGGATGCCGAGCGGGTTGTCCGGCCCTGGCGGCACGTACCGCGGCAGGTCGGGATTGCGCTCGAGCATGGCCGGCGTCGGCCGCCAGTCCGGCTCCGGGCGCTTGAGCGTGATCGCGGTGCGACCGCGGCGGGTCATTTCCTCGGTCAGCGGCACGGAGGTCGGGTAGATCCGGTAGAAGCCGTCCGCGCCCCAGTAGTGCAGCACCCGGTCGTTGATCTTGACCAGGATCGCGTCGTTCGCGATCGAGCTGAAGTGGTTCTGCCACTCCTCGGTGTGCAGTCCGGAGATGCGGCGCAGCAGCCGTGGCGCATCCTGCGAATCCGGCACATAGTCGTGCAGCGCCTCCTGCTGCTCCGCCGCGAAGGCCGAGCCGGCCGCGAGGGTGGCGGCACCGGCGAGCGCGAGCCGCCCGAACGTCCGGCGATTCATGACCCGGCCGCTCGGGTCGCTGTTCCTCTGCATCGTCTGTCTCCAGTTCCCTCCTGGGATCGGGGCGGCATTATGCCTCCCGAGGCGCGAAGAGTGCAACTCACAGTTGGAGCAGCGCCCGGCGGGGCGGCGCCCGCCAGCCAGCGCCCGCCAGCCAGCGCCCGCCAGCCAGCGCCGGCCAGCCAGCGCCGGCCAGCCGGCGCCGGGCGGATCCGCGGCTCTGCTTTGGGTTTGAACCGCCCCGAAAAAGCCGTTAGAGACGGTGATCGAGCAACGATCAGGCGGATTTACCCCGATGTTCCGACCGTTTCTGGCCGCTCTGGCCGTCCTTCTTGCGCTCTCGGCCTGCGAGTCGAGCCAGGGGGGCGGCAAGCGGCTGACCCAGGCCGACGTCAACCCGATCCGGCTGAGGCACCTCGACGCGGTGAACGCGGTGCGCGCCGAGCACGGGGCGCAGCCGGTGCAGCTCTCCGCCGAGCTCAACGCCGCCGCCGAGACCCACGCCCGCGACATGTCGGTGCAGAAGCGCGCCTGGCACTTCGGCTCGGACCTCACCAGCCCGCGCGAGCGCGCCTTCCGCGCCGGCTACCGCGGCGAGATCGTCGGCGAGAACCTCTCCGAGGGCTCGGATTCCGACCTGACCGTGCTGCAGAGCTGGCTCGGCTACAGCGACACCCGGGCGGTGATCCTCGATCCCGCAGCGCGCGGCCTCGGCATCGGCTGGTACGAGGACGCCACCGGCAAGATCTGGTGGGTGCAACTGCTAGGCGAGTAGCGGCGGCACCGGCCGCCGCCCGCGGATCAGGCGAAAATGCGGATCAGGCGAGGATGGTGATCGGGATCCCGGTCGGCACCATCGACCAGATCTCCTCCATCTCGGCGTCCGAGACGGCGATGCAGCCCGCCGTCCAGTCGGTCTTCCGCCGGTCGGCGGTGCGCCGCGGCCCGCCGTGGATGAAGATGTCGCCGCCCGGCTTCACCCCGAGCGCGCGCGCCCGGGCGACGTCGAGCGCGTTCGGATAGCTCACCCCGAGGCTGAGGTAGAACTCGCTCCGCGGATTGCGCCGGTCGATGTAGTAGCGCCCCTCCGGCGTCCGGCCGTCGCCCGACTGCTGCTTGTGGCCCCGCGGCGTGAAGCCGAGGTGGACCTTGTAGCGCTTCAGCGTCTCCGCGCCGCTCATCAGCGCCAGCACCCGCTTCGACTTCGAGACCACGATGTGGTTGGCACGCGGCGCCAGCGTCGGGACGTAGCTCGCCCGCGCCGGCACGCTGCCGAGCGCGAGGAAGCCCGCGGTCAGCGCGAGCGCGCTGCGCCGGGTCCAGAGTTTCCGCTCGACCGCCAGGTCGTCATCGTCGAGGGGAAGCTCCGCCTCCCCGAGAAGCCACGTCCGCTCGTTCATGTCGCCTGCTCTTGTCGTTGTCGGGTTCCCGCCGGTGAGGACGGTCCCATTTCTGCCTGATATGGTTGATATACTCCTAACCCGGCAGATTCGGGAAGCCCGCTTGCGCGCCGCGTCAAACGGCGACCGCCGCGGCGGCGGGACGGGCGCGCCGCGCCCGCTCGGAGGCGCTCTTCAGCTGGCCGCAGGCGGCCATGATGTCCTCGCCGCGCGGCGTCCTGACCGGCGAGGCATAGCCCGCCCGGTTGACGATGGCGCCGAAGGCCTCGATCCGCTCCGGGTCCGACCGCTCGTAGGGCGCGCCCGGCCAGGGGTTGAACGGGATGAGGTTGATCTTGGCCGGGATGCCGGCGATCAGCCTGACCAGCCGCCGCGCGTCGGCGTCGCTGTCGTTCACCCCCTTCAGCATCACGTACTCGAAGGTGATCCGCTCGGCGTTCGAGAGCCGCGGATAGGCGCGGCAGGCGGCCAGCAGCTCGCCGATCGGCCACTTGCGGTTGATCGGCACCAGCACGTCCCTGACCGCGTCGGTGGTGGCATGGAAGGAGATGGCGAGCAGGCAGCCGATC
Organism: uncultured Amaricoccus sp.; assembly: GCF_937858865.1. Classification (GTDB taxonomy): domain Bacteria; phylum Pseudomonadota; class Alphaproteobacteria; order Rhodobacterales; family Rhodobacteraceae; genus Amaricoccus. The sequence continues at coordinate 6,807 of NZ_CALLYO010000053.1, forward strand.
TCCGCCCCGACCCGCGCGATCTCCGGCACCACCCCCGAGGTCGAGAGGGTGATCCGCCGCCGCGACAGCGCGATCCCCTCGCCGTCCATGCAGATCTTCATCGCGTCGCGCACCGCCTCGAAGTTGTAGAGCGGCTCGCCCATGCCCATCAGCACCAGGTTCGAGACCAGCCGCTTCTCGTCCGGCTTCCGCCCCCAGTCCTCGAGGTCGTCGCGCGCGACCATCACCTGCCCGACGATCTCGGCCGCGGTCAGGTTCCGGACCAGCCGCTGGGTGCCGGTATGGCAGAAGGAGCAGGTGAGCGTGCAGCCGACCTGGCTCGAGACGCAGAGCGTCCCGCGGTCGGCCTCCGGGATGTAGACCGTCTCGATCTCCGCCCCGCCGTCGATCCGGAGCAGATACTTCCGCGTCCCGTCGGCCGAGACCTGCCGCGTCACGATCTCCGGCCGCGCGATGCGGAACCGCCCGGCGAGGAGCTCGCGATAGGGCCGCGCCAGGTTGGTCATCGCCATGAAGTCGCGGGCGCCGCGGTGATAGAGCCACTGCCAGACCTGCGCGACCCGCATCGTCGCCTGCGCCTCCGGCGTGCCGGCCTCGACCAGCGCCGCCCGCAGCGCCGCCCGCCCCATCCCGACCACGTTCGGCAGCCCCGCCTCGGCCGGGCGGCGGGGCAGGGTCACGAGATCGGGCGAGATCGGAAGGGTGGCGGTCATCGGCTTCGCGGGGAACAGGCGCTTCGCGCGCCGGACGCGCACGGGTTCGGCCGTCTAGATAG
>NZ_CALLYO010000054.1 GCF_937858865.1 uncultured Amaricoccus sp.
CCGAAGCCCGCACTGTGCGGACCCATGCGCTCAGGCCACTGCGTCGAGCCCGAGCGCCAGGAACCGGTCGAGCCGCGCCACCTCGGCGGCGGGCAGGCTGATCCCCTCCGCCTCGGCCTTCTCCCGCGCGGCGAAGCGGCGCTGCGAGGGAAGCCGCGCCCCCTGCCCGACGATCGCCTCGAAGAGCCCCTCGGCCCGGGCGAAGGGATCGCCCGGCCGGCCGGCGGCGAAGGCCTCGGGCGAGAAGGCGAGGAGGATCTCGCCGTGGCCGGGGGCGAGCGTGGTGCCTCCGAGCCGCTCCAGCGCCTCCGGGCTCGTCAGGTCGCCGATCATCGCCCCGGCGAGCAGCTCGATCATCGTCCCGATCGCCGAGCCCTTGTGGCCGCCGAAGGGCAGCATCGCCCCGGCGAGCGCCGCCGCCGGATCGGTCGTCGGCCGCCCCTCGGCGTCGATCGCCCACCCCTCCGGCAGCGCCCGGCCGGCCCGGCGGTGCAGCTCGACCTCGCCGCGCGCCGCAACCGAGGTGGCGAAGTCGAAGACGTAGGGCGCCCGCCCCGGCCGCGGCCAGCCGAAGGCGAAGGGGTTGGTGCCGAGCAGCGGCCGCGTCCCCCCGCTCGGTGCGACCGTGGCATAGCTCGGGCACATCACCATCGCCGCCAGCCCCTGGCCGGTCACGAGCTCGACCTCCGGCCAGAGCGCCGAGAAATGCGTGCCGTCGTTGACGACGAGGGCGGCGAGCCCGAGCCGCCGCGCCCGCTCGGCCAGCACCGGCACGCCGAGCTCGACCGCCGGCGCGGTGAAGCCGAAGCGCGCGTCCACCCGCACGATGCCCGCCGCCTCGCCTTCCACGAGCACCGGCTCCGCCCCCGGCTCGACCTTGCCCGCCTTCACCGTGCGCAGGATGCCCTCGATCCGGTAGAGCCCGTGCGAGGCGCAGGCATCGCGCTCGCCGGCCACCACCACCCGCGCCACGGCGCCCGCCTGGACCGGGTTCAGCCCGGCGCGGCCGAGGATCGCCTCGACCCGCTCCTGGAGCTCGGCGATGCTCACGAGGGTCGTCCCGGCCGCATGCATGTCGCAGATCCTCCCCTTCCGTCGCGCGGCAACCTGTCAGGCATGCAGCAGGAGTGCAAGCCGCCCGGGACGCGCGCGCGAAGGCCTCCGGGAGCGGAATCTGCCGGAAGGAAAGGCAGTTGGAAAGCGATCCGCAGCGGCGTAAGGTCCGGCGATCCGTTCCCGAGGGAAGACCTGCCGACGATGGTGCTCAGTCAGACGGCCGAACCGCATTTCTCCCAACCGGTGCGGCAGATCGTCCTGATGCTGATCGTGCTCGGGCTGACGGCGGCGCTCGCGGTGCTGATCTTCCCGGTGGTGCAGGAGATCTTCCTCGCCTCGCCCTACCTGAAGATCTTCATCCTCCTCGTCTTCTTCGTCGGCGTGCTCGCCTGCTTCTGGCAGGTCTTCACCCTCATCACCTCGGTCAGCTGGATCGAGGGCTTCGCCATCGACCGGCCGGGCCACGAGTTCACCCGCCCGCCGCGCCTGCTCGCCCCGCTCGCCGTGCTCCTCTCCGGGCGGCGGGCGCGGCGCTCGCTCACCTCGACCTCGACCCGCTCGATCCTGGAGTCGGTCGCGACCCGCATCGAGGAGCAGCGCGACCTCACCCGCTACATCATCAACCTGCTGATCTTCCTCGGCCTGCTCGGCACCTTCTACGGCCTCGCCACCGTGGTGCCGGCCGTCGTCAACACCATCCGCTCGCTCGCGCCGCAGGAGGGGCAGAGCGCGGTGGACAGCTTCGACAGCCTGATGCACGGGCTCGAGGGGCAGCTCGGCGGCATGGGCACCGCCTTCGGCTCCTCGCTCCTCGGCCTCTCCGGCTCGCTCGTCGTGGGCCTCCTCGAGCTCTTCGCCAGCCACGCGCAGAACCGCTTCTACCGCGAGCTCGAGGAATGGCTCTCCTCGATCACCAAGCTCGGCGTCACCGGGGTCGAGCCGGAGGAGGCGCTGACGGCGGCGAACGTGCTCACCGTCATCGGCCAGACCGCCGAGCAGATCGACCAGCTCCGCGAGGTGGTGGAGCAGGGCGTGGCGCGCTCGGCGGAGACCGAGACGCGGATCGGCGAGCTCGCCACGCTCCTCGCTCGCCCGCCCGCCCCCGCCGTCGACAACGCGCTTCTCGAGCGCATCGCCGCCGGGCAGGAGCGGATGGTGCAGCTGCTCGCGGCGCAGCCGCGCGGCGAGGGGCACGAGCGGCACGACCGGCTGCTGCTCGAGCGCATCGCCCAGGCCCAGGAGCGGATGGTGGCCGTGCTCGGCGCCCGCGACGAGGAGGGCGGCGGGATCGACGCCGAGACCCGCTCGCGGCTGCGCTCGATCGACACCCAGGTGCTGCGCATCCTCGAGGATCTCTCGGCCGGGCGGCAGGATCTCGTCACCGAGATCCGCCAGGACATCGCCGGCCTCGCCGAGGCGCTGCGCCAGGTGGCGGCGCGGGGGAGGTACTAGGCGATGGCGCTGTCGAGCCGGCGCGCGGGACGCTTCCCGGCGCAGATCTGGCCGGGCTTCGTCGACGCGATGACGGCACTCATTCTCGTCCTCTTCTTCGTGCTCTCGATCTTCATGATCGTGCAGTTCGTGCTGCGCGACACGATCACCGGGCAGAGCCAGCGGCTCGAGGAGCTCTCGGTGCAGGTCGCGAACCTCGCCGACGCGCTCGGGCTCGAGCGGAGCCGCGCCGACCGGCAGGCGGCACTGGTCTCGACGCTGACCGGCGAGAAGGCGGCGGCCGAGGCGCGCGTCGCCGACTTCGAGGCGCAGGTGGCGAGCCTCCTCGCCCGCAATACGGATCTCTCCGACCGGCTGACCGCGGCCGAGACCGAGAGCGCCGGGCGGCTGAGCGCGAACGAGGCGCTCGAGGCCGCGCTCGCCCAGGCGCGCAGCGAGCTCGACGCCGGCGCCGAGGCGGCGCGGCTGGCCGCGGCGCGGCGCGAGGCGCTCGAGGCGCTGGTCGCGGTCCTGCGCACGGAGGCCGCGACATCGGCCGGGAAGCTCGACGAGGCCGAGGCGGCGCGCCTCGCCGACGCGGCGGCGGCCGAGGCGCTGCGCGAGCGGCTGGAGAATTCCGAGGCCGAGCTCACCGCGATGACGCTGAGCCTCGAGGCAGAGCGGAAGAAGGCGGAGGAGACGCTGACGCTGCTCGCCGCCGCCGAGGCGGCGAAGCAGGGGCTCGAGGGCGAGAAGGCGGCGGCGCTCACCGAGGCGGAGAGGCGGGCGGCCGAGCTCGCCCAGGCCCGGGCGCTCCTCGCCGGCGAGAAGCAGGTCTCGGCCGAGGGGCAGCGGCAGGTCGCGCTCCTCAACCAGCAGACCGCCCAGCTCCGCGAGCAGCTGAACGCGCTGCAGGGCCTGCTCGACGCCGCGCGCGAGGAGGACGTCAGGGCGCAGGTGCAGATCGACACGCTGGGGCAGAACCTCAACGCCGCGCTCGCCCGGGTGGCGATCGCCGAGCGGCGGCGGGCGGAGCTCGAGGCGGCGGAGCGGGAGCGGCTGGCGGCGGAGGCGAAGGATCTGACCCGCTACCGCTCGGAGTTCTTCGGGCGGATGCGCGACATCCTCGGCTCGCGCGAGGGGGTCGAGGTGGTGGGCGACCGCTTCGTCTTCCCCTCGGAGGTGCTCTTCGCCCCCGGCTCGGCGACGCTCGGCGCCGCCGGCCAGGCGCAGGTGGCGCGGGTCGCGCAGGTGATCCGCGAGGTGGCGGACGAGATCCCGCCCGACATCAACTGGATCCTGCGGGTGGACGGCCACACCGACAAGACCCCGGTGAGCGCCGACAGCCCGTTCCGCGACAACTGGGAGCTCTCCGAGGCCCGCGCGCTCTCGGTGGTGCGCTACATGGTCGAGGTCCAGGGCCTGCCGCCCGAGCGGCTGGCGGCGACCGGCTTCGGCGAGTACCAGCCGATCGACCCGGGCGACAGCCCGGAGGCGCTGGCGAAGAACCGCCGCATCGAGCTCAAGTTCACCGAGCGGTAGATCACGCGCGCGATCGCGGGCGATCTGCCGGGGGGAGCGCCGGCCTCGGGGAGCCCGCAAGGGGCTCCCGCTCGGCCGGCGCTTGGCGGTCGGCCGCCTTTGCGGCCTCCCTCCGGCGGAAAGCGGCCTTCGGCCGCTTGAGTCATTGTTCTCCCCGCCTGTTGGCGGGGCCCCTGGTCTGCTCGATAGGAAAGCTTGCCAGTATGAAATCCTTCGGGGGCGGGGTCGGGGCGCGCGGTGCGCCCTTCCGTCAGGCCGGAGTCACGCGCCAGATGACGTCGCCCACGTCGTCGGCGACGAGGAGGGCGCCGTCGGGGGCGAGGGTGACGCCGACCGGGCGGCCCCAGGAGGCCTTCTCGTCGGGGGAGAGGAAGCCGGTCAGGATGTCGCGGGCGGGGCCCGCGGGGCGGCCGTTCTCGAAGGGGACGTGGATGACGCGATAGCCCGAGAGTTGCGAGCGGTTCCAGGAGCCGTGCTGGCCGATCACCATGCCGGCGGGGAAGCCGGGCAGCGTGCCGGCCGGCAGCCAGCAGAGGCCGAGCGAGGCGGTGTGGCCGCCGAGGGCGAAGTCGGGGCGGAGCGCGGTCGCGACGAGGGCCGGGTCCTGGGGGACGCGGTCGTCGACGGTCCGGCCCCAGTAGCAGTAGGGCCAGCCGTAGAAGCCGCCCTCCTGCACGGAGGTCAGATAGTCGGGCGGGGTCTCGTCGCCGAGGCCGTCGCGCTCGTTGACCACGGTCCAGAGCGCGCCGGTCACCGGCTCCCAGGCGAGGCCGACCGGGTTGCGGAGGCCGCTCGCGAAGATGCGCGCCGCGCCGGTCGCCACGTCTACCTCGTAGATGCAGGCGCGCCCCTCCTCGACCGCCATCCCGTGCTCGGCGATGTTGCTGAGCGAGCCGACGCCGACGTAGAGCCTGGTGCCGTCCGGGCTCGGCAGCAGGCTGCGCGTCCAGTGGCCGCCGGGCTTGAACGCGACGAGGCGGCGGCCCTCGGCCCGGAGCCGGGTGGCGCCGGGCTCGAAGGGGAAGGCGACGAGGCCGTCGGTATTGCCGAGGTAGAAGGTGTCGCCGAGGAGCGCCATGCCGAAGGGCTGGCGCTGGTTCTCGAGGTAGGTGTCGCGCATCTCGGCGTCGCCGTCGCCGTCGGCGTCGCGCAGCAGCGTCACCCGGTTCGGGCTCGGCCCCTGGGCGGCGGCGCGCTTCATGGTGGCGTTGACGGCGACGTCGAAGACCGAGCGCGACTCGTTCGGCAGCGTGAGCGATTCCGCCGCCAGCACGTCGCCGTTCGGCAGCACCAGCATCCAGCGCGGGTGCTTGAGACCGGTGGCGAAGGCGTTGACCTTCAGCCCCGCCGCCGCGACCGGGGTGCGGCCGGCCGGCCAGCCGCGGGCGGTCGGCATCTTCAGCGTCGGGATGCTGCCCTGCGGCCGCGCCGGCGGGATCGCCGGCTCCGGGCCGAAGGCCTGCGGGCCGGAGGCGGTATGCTCGCGGAAGCGGATGGCGGTGGCGCCGACGAGCGCCACCCCGCGGGCGATGATCTCGGACAGACCCATGGCGTTCCTCCCCCTCCGGCCGCCGGCATCTAGCCGGCTGCCGCGCCGCGCTTCAAGCCTCGAGGTGCGGGGTGCGCCGGCGCATCCGCCGCTCGAAGCCGCGCAGCGCGAGCGAGAGGCCGACGGTCATCACCAGGTAGAGGAAGGCGACGACGTTGTAGGTCTCGAAGAAGCGGAAGGAGCCGGCGGCATAGACCTTGCCGAGCTGGGTGATGTCGGCGACGCCGAGGACCGAGACGAGCGCGCTGTCCTTGATGAGGGCGATGAAGTCGTTGCCGAGCGGCGGCAGGATGGTGCGCACCGCCTGCGGCAGCACGACGAGGCGGAAGCGCTGCCAGGGGGTGAGGCCGAGCGCCTTGGCCGCCTCGATCTGGCCCGGGTCGACCGACTGGATGCCGGCGCGGAACACCTCGGCGATGAAGGCGGCGTAGCCGAGCATCAGCGCGATGATCGCGCGCCAGAGGAAGGAGACGTCGCGGGTCTGGAGGGGCTCGAGGCCGAGCGGCGCGGCGAGCGCGTTCCAGCCGGCGACGAGGGCGGGCACGCCGACGAAGGCGATGTAGAAGAGCAGCACGAGGATCGGGATGCCGCGGACGATCTCGATGTAGAAGCGCGCGGCCTGGCGCAGCACGAGGGAGCCCGAGAGCACGCAGACCGCGAGCGCCAGCCCGAGGGCGGAGGCGAGCGCGAAGGCGACGAGCGTCACGTAGACGGTGACGCCGACCCCCCGGGAGACGATGGCGAGGATCCGCGAATAGACCGGGTCGAGCAGGATCGCCGCCAGCAGCCAGAGGCCGAGCAGGCCGGCGGCGAGCAGCCACCAGGGGAACTCGCGCTCGGCGTCATTCGGCGGGTGCGCTGCCACGCGGCTACTGGCCGATCTGGTAGTCGACGAACCACTTGCGGTCCAGCGCGTCGATGGTGCCGTCGGCCTTCATCCCGGCGATGGCGGCGTTGACCGGCGCGACGAGGTCGGACCCCTTGGGGAAGATGAAGCCGAACTCCTCGGCGCCGAGCGGCTCGCCGACGATCCTGAAGGTATCGGGATTGGCGCTGACGTAGCCCTCGGCGCCGGTGCTGTCGGCGAGGACGAGGTCGACGTCGCCGGCCCTGAGCGCCTGGATGGCGGCGCCGATCGTCTCGAAGAGCTTGATGCGCGGGTTGGCCTCGTCGCCGTCGAGCACGTCGTAGACGGCGACGTAGAAGGGGGTGACGCCGGCCTGCGAGCCGATGAGGAGCGCGGGGTCGGCGGCGAAGCTCCTGGCGTCGCTGAAGCGGGTCTCGTCGGCGCGCACCAGCATGCGCATCTCCGAGCGCATGTAGGGGTCGGAGAAGTCGACCTTCTCCCGGCGGTCGTCGCGGATGGTGATGCCGGTCATCCCCATGTCGGCCTGGGCGTCGGAGACGGCGGGAATCATCGCGTCCCAGCTCATGTTGACGATGACCGGCGTGAAGTTCAGCCGCTTCGCCATCTCGGCCAGCGCGTCGTACTCCCAGCCGATCGCCTCGCCGGTCTTGGGGTCGACGAACTGGAGCGGCGGATAGGCGTTCTCGGTCGCGACGCTCACCTCGCGCCCGCCGAGATCGGGGAGCTCGGCCAGCGCCGGGGCGGCGAGGAGCGCGAGGAGGGCGGCGAGGGGGAGAAGTCGCATGGAAACCTCCGGGTCCGGGCGGGGCCGAGAATGCGGCAGCCGCAGGCGGGCGGCAAGCCTGCCGTCACTCCGGCGCGAGCTGCCAGCACTCGTCGTAGAAGGAGCAGTAGGTGGCCGTGGCGGCCAGGCGGCGGAAGTCGACGAGCGCGGCCGAATGGTCCTCGCCGGCGCGGGCGGCGACCGGGCGGCTCGAGAAGATGGCGAGGCCGTCGCCGGGGCGCAGGACGTAGTCGCGGCGGCCGGCGAAGCAATGGGTGTCCCAGGCCTCCGCGCTCTCGCGGCCGAGGCGGCGGCTGACCTCCTGGCAGGCCTCGAGGCCCGTCGCCGGGATCGTCTCGCCGTCGACGACGAAGG
>NZ_CALLYO010000055.1 GCF_937858865.1 uncultured Amaricoccus sp.
TCCCCTCGCGCCAGCGCACGCCCACCGCCCGGCCCTTCTCGATCAGCACCGAGAGCACGAGCGCGCCCGTCTTCAGCGTGATCCGCCCGGTCGCCTTCATCGCCGGCCGCAGGAAGGCCTCCGAGGCCGAGCAGCGCCGCCCGTCGCGGGCGTTGATCTGCCAGGTGCCGACGCCGCGCTGCGTCTCGCCGTTGAAGTCGGGGTTGTAGGGCAGCCCGATCCCCTGCGCCGCGAGAACGAAGGCGCGGGTCAGCTCGCAGGTGTGGTGCTCGTCCGACACCTTCCACGGCCCGCCGATGCCGTGGAAGCGGTCGTTCAGCCGCTCGTTGTCCTCCATGCCGGTGAAATAGGGCAGCAGCGCCTGGTAGCCCCAGCCGGCATCGCCGGTCGCCTCCACCCATCTGTCGTAGTCCGCCGCCTGGCCGCGGATGTAGACCATGGCGTTGACCGAGGACCCCCCGCCCAGCACCCGGCCCTGCGGCATGATCGGCGTCCGCCCGCCGAGGTGCGCCTGCGGCACCGACTTGTAGAACCACATGTAGCGCTCGACCCCGAGCAGCTTCACGTAGCCCGCCGGCATGCGGATGAGCGGGTTGCGGTCGTCCGGCCCCGCTTCGAGCAGCAGCACCCGCGCCCCCGCCTCGGCCAGCCGCGCCGCTACCAGGCAGCCGGACGACCCGCCGCCCGCGACGATATAGTCGTAGCCTTCCGCGCTCATCGACCCTGCTCCTTCTCGCCGCGCCCCCCGAAGCCGAGGAAGGCGGCCGTGTCGGGGTCGAGCGGGATGCCGTCGCGCGCCCGCTCCGCCTCGACCCGCCACTCGCGGTCCCCCGGCGCCATGACGGTCTCGCCGGGGCGCGTCGGCTCCGTGCGAAGCGCGGCGAGATAGGCGCGCATCGCGCCGAGGAACACCTCCCGCCCGCCGAACCGCTCCGGATCGATCGCCAGCACGAAGTGGCCCATCCCGCGCGGCGTCGTCATGTCGCCGTCCCCCACCATCGGGATCATC
>NZ_CALLYO010000056.1 GCF_937858865.1 uncultured Amaricoccus sp.
TCGAGGGCATCAAGGCCGTGCGCTGAGGCGCGGCCGCCCCCTCGGCACGGCCGGAGCCGACGTTAACGATGGTTTCCATCAAAAAAAAAAATTCGATTATCCCGCAAAAACAATACCATGCCAAAGTGGGCACGCGTGCCCACCCCGTGCCCGGCGGCCCTCAGTCGCCGAGCTTCAGCCGCTCGAGGATCAGCGGGTCGTAGTCGGGCGCCCGCACCCGGCGGCGCCCCGGCTCGGGCGCCGGCAGCGGATCGGCCGGGGCGAGCCTCGAGCGCGCCTCGAGCGCCAGCCGCTGGTAGACCCCGGTGCCGCGGGTCTTCCATTCGATCTCCTGGTCCGAGAGCTCGCGCACCACGCGCGCCGGCGAGCCGACCGCGAGGCTCCGGGCCGGGATCTTCCGCCCCGCCGGCACGAAGGCCATCGCCCCGACGATCGCATCCTCCCCCACCTCCGCCTCGTCCATGACGACCGCGTTCATCCCCACCATGGCGTTCCGCCCGATCCGGCAGCCGTGCAGCACCGCCCCGTGCCCGATGTGGCCGGAAGGCTCCACCACCACCCCGAGGTTCGGGAAGGTATGGACGACGCAGGTCTCCTGCACGTTCGCCCCCTGCCCGATCTCGATGCGCCCGAAGTCGCCCCTGAGCACGCACTGCGGCCCGACATAGACCCCGGCCGCCACGATCACGTCGCCGACGACCGTGGCGTCGGGATGCACGAAGGCCCCCGGGTCGATGACCGGCACGATGCCGTCCCAGGACCAGATGCTCATCCCGCCCCCTCCGCCGCCCGCCCGCGATCCCTCGGGTCGCTCAAGGCCGGACCAGCCCCTGCACGTTCGCCTCCGACAGATCGGCCAGCGAATCGTGCATCAGCTGGACGACATAGGGCGCATTATGCGCATAGGCGCCCGGATCCGTCGCGACGAACTGGTAGTTGTAGGCCGCCTTCAGCAGCCGCGGCGTCCAGGAGGCATACTTGTTGGGCATCTTCGCCTCCGCCTCGCCGATCGCGCCGTCCGCATCGGAGTCGTTGAAGAAGTAGGGATGGGCATGCCCGTCATAGCCGATCGCCGCCCCGGCGACCTCCTTCGCATAGCTCTGGATCGCCGCGAGCAGACGCTCGTGCAGATGCCCGACCTCGGCGGCGATGCCCTCGCTCAGGTCGCCGTCGCCGTCGAAATCCACCTTGCCCTTGCGTATCGACGCCAGCGACTTGCGGTCCGTCACGCCGTCATGGCAGGCGGCGCAGGGCTCGGACCTCGGTGTCGTCGTGTGCAGTTCGTGGCACGAAATGCAGGTATTGAAGGGCGCCGCATGGCGGCGCTGCGAGGCATAGCTCCTGCCCGGATACTCGTAGCCGCCGCGCGCCAGCGTCCCCATCAGCGTCGCGCCCGCCGCACGATAGTGGACGTTGATGAACTCGAGCTCCGGGACGACCGCGTCCTCGCCATGCCCGGCCACCGCCGCCGCGACGGAGGCGCCCGACGTGCGGCCCTGGTGGCAGGTCATGCAGCGCGCCTCCGCCCCCAGCCCCTCGACCCGCAGCCCAGAGGGAAAGGTGACGGCGGACATCTGCCGCGTCGTCTCGTTGTGGCAGGCGCCGCAGCCGATCACCGTCCCGACCGGCGCCTTGCGTTCCACCACGCCGGCCGCGCTGCCATCCGCCCCGATGTAGTCGAGGAACCCGGGCGTCGAATGGCACCGGGCGCAGGTCTCCGGGATCTCGCCGTCCTCGTTCCAGTTGTTGAAGGCCCGGGCATCACGCTTGGCATGAGGCGAGCGCGCCCAGTCGTGGAAGAAGGGGACGCGCGAAGCCGGGATCATGACCTCGTCCGCGGCGGGCGGCGCATCCTGCGCGACCGCCGGCAGCGGGCTCAGGATGACCGCGGCGAACAGCATGGCCCACAGGCGGATGGCTGGGAGCCGGAGGGTTCCGGACCTGGCTTTCATCGTGCGTCTCCTCACTCGTTCGATCACCGGCTCGCTCACCGAGCCGGCCAGGCGCGAGGATCGTGACGCGAAGCCGCGTCGTTGAAGCAAGGCTAGTTCCCGAAGGGAGATTCCCGCAAGGCGGCGTCCCGCCGCAGCCGACCGGCCGAGGGCCCGTCCCTCATTCCGTCCCTCATTCCGTCCCTTCTGCCGCCCGCTCGAGCTCGGCCGCGATCTCGCGGCGGAGCCGCCGCCGGACCTCCGCGGCCCGGTGACGGCGCGCCGCGGCGGGCGTCTCGACCACCAGCACGGGAACCGCCGCCGGCCGCCCGGCATCGTCGACCGCGACCATGGTGAAATAGCAGGAGTTGGTATGCCGGACGGCCCCGGTCGGGATGTTCTCCGCCTCGACCCGGATGCCGACCTCCATCGACGTCCGCCCGGCATAGTTGACCGAGGCGCGGAAGGTGACGAGCTCGCCGACGTTGATCGGCTCCTTGAAGGTCACCTGATCGACCGAGAGCGTCACCGCATAGCGCCCCGAGTAGCGCGAGGCGAGCGAGAAGGCCACGCGGTCGAGCAGGTTGAGCAGCGCCCCCCCGTGCACCTTGCCGGAGAAGTTGGCCATGTCCGGCGTCATCAGGACGGTCATCTCGAGACGCCGCGGATCCATCTTCCCTCCCGGCCGCTACCTCAGGCGTCCGACCATAATCCGGCCGGACGCTTGCGCATAGCGTCGCGTTCCGACGCAATGCCATGGATGACACCCCGCGCGGCCCCTCACGATCGCGCGCCGGGGCCGGCCGTGGGCGCGCGTCCCGGCGCGTTCGCCCGGTCGAAGCTCACCGACTTCACCACCGCCCAGAGCGGCCTGCCGGGGGCGAGCGTGAGCGCGGCGACGGTGCGGCGGGTGACCCGGGCGAGCAGCCGGTCGCCGCCGGCGTCGAGCTCGACCAGCGCGTCGGCGCTGCCGGGAGCCTCGGTCAGCGCGCGCACGGTCGCCGGCAGGACGTTGAGCGCGCTGATCCGCTCCGGCGGATCGAGGGCGAGCATCACGTCCCGCGCGCGCAGCCGGGCGCGCAGGCGCGTCCCGACCGGCGCGTCGATGCGCGGGACGTGCCAGACCCCGCCCGCCGAGCGCAGGCGGCTCAGCCCGAAGGCCTCGTCCTGCGCCTCGAGCACCGCCTCGACCAGGGCCGCGGTCTCGTCGCGATCCTCCGGCCCGGCGAGGTCGAGCCGGGCGAAGACGTCCCCCGCCGGCCCGCTCGCCACCACCCGCCCGGCGGAGAGCGCCACGACGTCGGTGGCGAGGCGCGCCACCTCGGCGACGGCGTGGCTCACGTAGACGATCGGGATCTCCGCCTCGTCGCGCAGCCGCTCGATATAGGGCAGGATCTCCGCCTTGCGCGCCTCGTCGAGCGAGGCGA
>NZ_CALLYO010000057.1 GCF_937858865.1 uncultured Amaricoccus sp.
GCTGCCCCGTTTCGAGCGGAAGGATCCGAGCATGCGCCGTCAGGTCCCGAGCGATAAGGTGGGAGGGGTCTTACGCGGTGTGCGGGGGGGTGGCAAGGCGGGGGAAGGGCCGGGAGCAGGAGAGAGAGTGATTCCGGGCCATGGCGCCGGGCTGCCCTGCCCCGACGAATGCGGTGCCGAAGGCCCGCATGCCGACAATGAGGAGCCGGGAGCCGGAGAACACCGACCGGAAGGGAGGCGCGATCCGAGGCATGTAGCGATTGACTACAGTGTAACGATCAGCTACAGCGGAGCGGATGAAGCCGGTCCGGTACAGCAAGGAGGCGATCCGGACGCTCAGGCGGATGCCACGGCCGACGGCGGAGCGGATCCGCGACAAGGTGGCGGCCTACGCGGCCGATCCGGCCAGCCAGTCAGCGAACGTCAAGGCGCTGAAGGGCGAGCCGGCGGTGCTGCGGCTGCGCGTCGGGGACTGGCGGGTGACCTTCGAGGACGGCGCGGTGATCGCGGTCGTCCGCATCGGGCCGCGCGGCGGCGTCTATGATTGAAGGAGGCACGCATGGGCGAGATGGTGACGATCCCGCGGGAGGAGTACGAGCGGCTGCTGGCATTCGCGGAGGACGCCGAGGATGCGGCCGCGGTGGCGCGGTTCCGGGCGCGGCTGGCGGCCGGCGAGGAGGAACTGGTGCCGGCGGCGGTCCTCGACCGGCTGCTTGCGGGAGAGAGCCCGCTGCGGGTGTGGCGCGAGCACCGGGGGCTGACGCAGTCGGGGCTGGCGCGGGCGTCCGGGGTGAACCGGGTGGTCGTCGCCGACATCGAGGCCGGGCGGAAGGGCGGGTCGGTGCGGAGCCTCAAGGCGCTGGCGGCGGCGCTGGGCGTGGGGATCGACGATCTGGTTTAGGAATGGGAAGGTAGCGCGATCCTGACGCGCCAGCCGCGAATGGCCGTCAAGCAGCGACCGCCCCCAGCGTCGCCAAGCGCTCACCCAGCGTCCGCAGTCCCTCCACGCTCACGTTGGCGAAGGCGATCCGCAGCTGGCGGGGGGCGGCGGGGTCGCCTGACGGCGCGAACATGGTGCCGGGGAGCATGAGGAGGGAGAGGTCGCGGACGAGGAGGGGGGCGAGCTCGTGCGAGGGGAGCGGGTGGGGGTGCTCGACGTAGGCGAAGTAGGCGCCGCAGCCGAGGACCTTCCAGCCGGGGAGGGCGGAGAGGGCGGTGCGGGCGGCGTCGCGGCGGCGGAGGATCTCGAGGCGTTCGGCGGCGAGCCAGTCGGAGAGGTTGCGCAGGCCCCAGAGGGCGGCCTTCTGGCCGAGCTGGGGGGCGCAGATGGTCATGGTGTCGAGGATCTTCTCGGCCTCGGCGAGGCGCTTCGCGCTCGCCACCAGCGTGCCGGTGCGGTGGCCGGTGAGGCGGAAGGACTTCGAGAAGGAGTAGAGCTGGATCAGGTGGTCGCGCCAGTCGGGGTCGGCGAAGAGGTCGTGCGGGCGGGCCTCGGCGCTGGCGAAGTCGCGGTAGGTCTCGTCGAGGACGAGGGTCGCGCCGTGGCTGCGTGCGAGCTCGGCGAAGGCGGCGATGAGCGCCGGCGGGTATTCGGCGCCGGTCGGGTTGTTGGGGGTGACGAGGACGATGGCGCGGGTGCGGGGGGTGAGGCGGGCGCGGGCGGCGTCGGGGTCGGGCAGCATGCCCTCGCCGCAGGGGAGCGGGATGGTCTCGATGCCGCTCATGTCGAGCCACATCTTGTGGTTGAAGTACCAGGGGAAGGGCAGCAGGACGGCGTCGCCGGGGGCGGCGAGCGTCATGATGGCGGTGCAGAAGGCCTGGTTGCAGCCGGCGGTCACCGCGACCTCCTCGGCGTGGATCTCGCCGCCGTAGCGGGCGGAGGAGCGCCAGGCGATCTCGGAGCGGAGGGCGGGCAGGCCGAGGACCGGGCCGTAGCGGTGGGTGTCGGGCTCGGCGCGGATCATCTCGGCCATGGCCTCGCGGAGAGGTTCGGGCGGCGGGTCGAGCGGCGCGGCCTGGCTGAGGTTGAGGAGCGGGCGGTTGTCGGGGAAGTCGACGCCCTGGAGCCAGCGGCGGGCCTCCATGACCGGCGGCGCGGTCGTGGCGGCGACGTGCGGGTTGGTGGGGAAGCGGTCGGTGGCGGGCATAGCGGGTCTCCTCGGGGGCGAGGGTAAGCGCGTGGGCGGCGGGGGCGCAAGCTTGACGCCTGCCGCCGGCGCGCTTACCGGCTCGGGGCATGGCCGAGCCCCCTCTCCTGACGCTGGCGGACGTGTCGCTGACCTTCGGCGGCGACCCGCTGCTCGCCGGCGCCTCGCTGGTGGTGGCGCCGGGGGAGCGGATCGCGCTGGTCGGGCGGAACGGGTCGGGGAAGTCGACGCTGCTGAAGATCATGGCCGGGCAGGTCGCGGCGGACGCCGGCGTGCGCTTCGTGCGGCCGGGGGTGGCGGTCGGCTACATGGCGCAGGATCCGGACTTCGCCGGCTTCGCGACGCTCGGGGCGTTTGCGGCGCAGGGGCTGCCGGAGCACGAGGGGTGGCGGGCCGAGGCGGCGATGGCGGGGCTCGCGCTCGATCCGGGGCTGGCGCCGGCGGCGGCCTCGGGGGGCGAGCGGCGGCGGGCGGCGCTGGCGAAGATCCTGGCGGAGGCGCCGGATCTGATGCTGCTCGACGAGCCGACCAACCATCTCGACATCCATGCGATCGCCTGGCTGGAGGCGCATCTCAGCGAGACGCGGGCGGCCTTCGTGGCGGTGAGCCACGACCGGGCGTTCCTCAGGAACCTGACCGACCGGCTGCTCTGGGTGGACCGGGGCGAGGTCCGGCGGCTCGACCGGGGGTTCGCGGCCTTCGAGGCGTGGCGGGACAAGGTCCACGAGGAGGAGGACGTCCAGCGGCACAAGCTCGACCGGCTGATCAAGGCGGAGGGGCGCTGGGCGGTGGAGGGAATTTCCGCCCGCCGGCGGCGCAACCAGGGGCGGGTCCGGCGGCTCGAGGAGATGCGGGCGGAGCGGCGGGAGCAGATCCT
>NZ_CALLYO010000058.1 GCF_937858865.1 uncultured Amaricoccus sp.
GGAGGCACGCGCCGATCCGCATCCCCCCCTCCCAGTCCTGCGCCTCCTGCCCGGCCGCCGCCAGCGCCTCGTCGACGTCGCGCCGGCGCAGGTGCCGGGTGATGTTGGTCAGCCGCGTGCCGAAGGTGAAGGCATGCACCTGCCCCCAGGCCGCGCCCTTCACGTTCGCCGCCGCGTGCAGGAAGTGCAGCAGCATCCGGCTGTAGTCCGACATCGAGCCCGAGATGTCGCAGAGCGCGACGAGGTTCGGCCAGCGCACCCGCCGCGCCCGGGTGACGAAGTCCTGCACCTCGCCGCCCGAACGCAGCGCCGCGCGCATGGTGCCACGCCAGTCGGCGACCCGCCCGCGCGGATCGACCCGGGTGCGCCGGCTCGCGAGCGGCTTGACCGGCAGCACCACGCGCGCGATCGCCCGCCGGGCGGCAGCCTGCTCGGCGGCCGACATCTGCGCGAAGTCCATCGCCTTCAGCCGCTCGTCGGCCGAGAAGGTGAGCGTCGCATCGAACGCGATCTCCGCCTCGCCCTCCTCCCGCGGCTCGCGCGGCACCTCGGCCCCGTCGAGCAGCGCCTCGGCCGCCCGCCGCTCGGCGGCCGCCGGATCGGGCGGGGGGTTCGCCCCGCGCACCAGCGGGGTGAGGAGCGCCATCATCTGCTCGACGAACTGCGGGTCGCGCCAGAAGAGGCGGAAGACCTGCGCGAAGACCTCGCGGTGCTCGGGACGGCTCACGAAGCAGGCCTGCAGCGTGTAGTAGAAATCCCGCCGGTCGCCGAAGCCCGCCGCCTCTACCGCCCGGATCGCCTCGAGCGTCCGCCCGGTCCCGACCGGCAGCCCCGCCTTGCGCAGCGCGCGGGCGAAATGGGCGATGTTCTCCGCGAGCTTGCCCTCCGCCGGGACGGGAAGCGGCGCGGCCCCGCTCACCCGATCCCCGCCCGCGCCTCGTCGAGAAGGCGCGTCACCTCGGCGTTCTGCAGCCGCGCGATGTCGTCCTGATACTTGAGCAGCGCCCCGAGCGTGTCGGCGACGACCTGCGGGCTGAGCGCGACGGTATCGAGCGCGACGAGGCACTTCGCCCAGTCGATGCTCTCGGCGACGCCGGGCTTCTTGAACAGATCCTCGCCGCGCAGCCGCTGCACGAAGGCGACCACCTCGCGGCTCAGCGCCTCGGTCGCCTCCGGCGCCCGCGCCTTCAGGATCGCGAGCTCGCGCTCGAAATCGGGATAGTCGACCCAGTGGTAGAGGCAGCGCCGCTTCAGCGCGTCGTGCACCTCGCGGGTCCGGTTCGAGGTGATGACCACGATCGGCGGCTTCTCGGCGCGGATGGTGCCGAGCTCGGGGATCGTCACCTGGAAGTCGGAGAGCGCCTCGAGCAGGAAGGCCTCGAACGGCTCGTCGGTGCGGTCGAGCTCGTCGACGAGCAGCACCGGCGGCCCCTCCGGCTGCGGCTCCATCGCCTGCAAGAGCGGCCGGCGGATCAGGAAGCGCTCGGAGAAGAGCTCCTCGGTCAGCGCATGCCGGTCGGCCTGGCCCTCGGCCTCGGCGGCGCGGATCGCCACCATCTGGGCGGGGAAGTTCCACTCGTAGACCGCGCTCGCGACGTCGAGCCCCTCGTAGCACTGCAGCCGGATCAGCCGCCGCCCGAGCGCCTGCGAGAGCGCCTTGGCGATCTCGGTCTTGCCGACGCCCGCCTCGCCCTCGAGAAAGAGCGGCCGCCCGAGCTTCAGCGCCAGGAAGACGACGGTCGAGAGCCCGCGCCCCGCGACATAGCCGGCACCGGCGAGAAGCGCCTGCGCCGCGTCGATGCTCGCCGGCAATGCTGACATGGTCGGTCCCTCCCCGGCTCATATGAGAGAGCGCCGCCCGGAAGGGCAAGCCCGCCCGAGAACGACGGGCACTCGGGTGAAATCAGGATTTCGCGCGCGAAACTATAAGTATCCCATTGATCCTGAAGGGATTCGTCGGGTTAACACTTCGTTACGCGCGCGAGCCCGCATCAGACCCCGCGGGCGATCGCCGCGACGCCGGTCCGCGCCACGTCGACGAGGCCGAGCGGGCGCATCAGCGCGATGAAGGCGTCGACCTTCTCCGGCGCCCCGGTCAGCTCGAAGACGAAGCTCTCGAGCGTGGTGTCGACGACCCGCGCGCGGAAGACCTCGGAGGTCCGCATCGCCTCGACCCGCTTCTCGCCGGTGCCGCGCACCTTGATGAGCGCCAGCTCGCGCTGCACCGCCTTGCCCTCGACGGTGAGGTCGTGGACGTCGTGCACCGGCACCAGGCGGCCCAGCTGCGCCTTGATCTGCTCGATCACCGCCGGCGTGCCGGTGGTGACGATGGTGATGCGCGACAGATGCCCCTCGTGGTCGGTCTCGGCGACCGTCAGGCTCTCGATATTGTAGCCGCGGCCGGAGAAGAGGCCGATGACGCGGGCGAGCACGCCCGCCTCGTTGTCGACGAGGACGGCGAGCGTGTGGGTCTCCTCCGGCCCCGTGAAGGGGTCGCGCAGGTCGTAGGCGCTGTGGCGGCTGGCGCCTTTCTTGAGGGCGAGGGCGTTCAT
>NZ_CALLYO010000059.1 GCF_937858865.1 uncultured Amaricoccus sp.
CCGCGCGCAAGCCGCGCGCCGGCAAGCCTTGCGCTCGCCCGCGCGATCCGGCTAGAACGGCCTCAACAGCCTGCCAGGCAGCCCGAGCGAAGGTGAGAGGCCCCCATGGACACGATGGAGATCACGAAGTTCGTCGGCGCCATCTGCGGCAGCCTTCTCGTCTTCCTGCTCATCCAGCTCGCCTCCCACGCCATCTTCGACACCCACAGCGACGTGGTCGCCTTCTCCGTCGAGGCCCCCGAGGGGGGCGGCGACGATACCGGCGCCCCGGCCGAGGAGGTCGACGTCGCGGCGCTCGTCGCCGCCGCCGACGTGGCCAAGGGCGAGACCGTCTTCAAGAAGTGCGCCGCCTGCCACAAGCTCGACGGATCGAACGCCGTCGGCCCGCACCTCGACGGCGTCGTCGGCCGCCCGGTCGCCTCGGTCGAGGGCTTCAGCTACTCCGATGGCATGAAGGCGCACGGCGGCGACTGGACCCCCGAGCAGATCTTCCACTTCCTGACCAACCCGAAGGCGGACGTCCCCGGCACCAAGATGGCCTTCGCCGGCCTGCCCAAGCCCGAGGATCGCGCGAACGTCATCGCCTACCTCGAGTCGGTGCAGTAGGCTCGCGCCACCCCGGCGCCGAACCCTGCGCAGCGGCGTCTCCGAGGTGCCTTGCCGCCCGGGCCGCGGCGACAGATCGGCCCGACCGACGCAACTGCCGCCCGAGCGCCCCATGATCCATCCCCGCCGCCCCCGCGCCATCGCCGTCCCGCTTACCCGAGACGGCGCCGCGCGGGCCCTGGCGCCCAGCCTCCTCCCCCTCCTCCTCGCCACCTTCGTCCTCGCCGCCCTCCTCCTCGCCTCCCGCGCCGAGGCCGAGGGCACGGTGACGAACCCTGACGGCACCATCACCAGCCACGGCCTCTCGATCTTCGGCGACCTCAAGTACCCGGCCGACTTCGCGCATTTCGACTATGTCAACCCCGACGCCCCGAAGGGCGGCATCCATCGCACCTGGGACCTCGGCAGCTACGATTCGCTCACCCCCTTCACCGAGAAGGGCGACGCGCCGGCCTCGGCCTGGATCGTCTTCGACAGCCTGATGGCGAGCTCGCTCGACAGCCTCGACCAGATGTACGGCCTCGTCGCCGAGAGCGTGACCTACCCGCCGGACAAGAGCTGGGTCAGCTTCAGGATGCGCCCCGAGGCCCGCTTCTCCGACGGCAGCCCGCTCACCGCCGAGGACGTCGTCTTCACCTTCGAGATGATGAAGACCAAGGGCCAGCTGCGCTACCGCGCCTACTTCGGCGACATCGAGACCGTCGAGGCGCTCGGCCCCCATGAGGTGAAGTTCACCTTCCGCCAGGGCGCCCCGGTCCGCGACCTGCTGCAGACCGTCGCCTCGACCGACATCTTCTCCAAGGCCTACTACAAGGACCGCGACTTCTCCCGCGCCTCGATGGACCCGCCGCTCGGCTCCGGCCCCTACCAGGTCGCCCAGGCCGTCGCCGGCCGCACCGTCGTCTTCAAGCGCAACCCCGACTATTGGGCGAAGGACCTGCCGGTCAACCTCGGCGCCAACAACTTCGACGAGATCCGCATCGACTACTATGCCGACCAGGCCAGCGCCTTCGAGGCCTTCAAGGCCGGCGAATACACCTTCCGCGGCGAGACCAACGCCGACCGCTGGCTGACCGGCTACGACTTCCCGGCCAGGCAGCGCGGCGACGTCGTCACCGCCGAGATCCCCGCCCGCACCGTCCCCTACGCCGGCGGCGTCTTCTTCAACCTGCGCCGCGAGGCCTGGCAGGACCGGCGCGTCCGCCAGGCGATCGAGACGATGTTCAACTTCGAGTGGATCAACGCCACCCTCTTCCACGGCGTCGAGCGGCGCGGCCCCTCCTTCTGGGAGCGCAGCGACATGGTCGCCGCCGGCCCGACGCCCGCCGACGAGCAGGCCGTGCTCGAGCCGCTGCTCGCCGACCTCCCCACCGACATCGGCGACATCCTGAACGACCCGGCGGCGCTGCCCTACGCCTCCCCCGACGCCCGCCAGCGCGACCGCGCCCGCCAGCGCCAGGCGCTCAGGCTCCTCTCCGACGCCGGCTACGAGCAACGGGGCGGCAAGCTCACCGGCCCGAGGGGCCAGCTCCGCTTCGAGATCATGTACGCGAGCCCCGACGCCGAGCAGTATCTCTCGCCCTTCGTGCAGGAGCTGCGCGGCATCGGCATCGACGCCTCGCTCCGCTTCGTCGACAGCGCCCAGTGGCGCGAGCGGGCCGAGACCTTCGACTTCGACGCCGTCCTCGTCTACGTGCCGATGAGCGACACCCCCGGCCAGGAGCTCTCCGACGCCTTCGGCAGCGACTATGCCGACGTCGGCGGCTCGCTCAACGTCTCCGGCGTCGCCAACCCCGGCATCGACCGGCTCATCACCGAGATCGCCACCGCCGAGACCCGCGAGGATCTGAACGTCCGCGTCCGCGCCCTCGACCGGGTGCTGCGCGCGATGACCATCCGCGTGCCGCTCTGGGTCCGCCCCGACACCTGGCTCGCCTACTACGACTTCTACCGCCACCCCGACGAGCTGCCGCCCTACGCCACCGGCGCCCCGACCATCTGGTGGGCCGACAAGGAACGCTACGACGCGCTCCGCGCCGCGGGCGCGATCCGCTGACCGCCGTCCGCTGAAGCCATGGGCGCCTACATCCTCCGCCGGCTGCTGCTGATCGTCCCGACGCTCTTCGGCATCCTCCTCGTCAACTTCGTGCTGGTGCAGTTCATGCCCGGCGGCCCGGTCGAGCAGGTGCTGGCCGAGTTGCAGCAGGAAGGCAACGCCCTCGACCGCATCAGCGGCGGGGGCGGCGGCGGAGGCGGGGTGGAGCCGGTCGGCGACTACCGCGGCGCGCAGGGCCTGCCGCCCGAGTTCATCGCCGAGCTCGAGAAGCAGTTCGGCTTCGACAAGCCGGCCTGGCAGCGCTTCCTCATCATGCTGCGCAACTACCTCACCTTCGACTTCGGCGAGAGCTACTTCCGCTCGATCTCCGTCATCGACCTCGTGATCGAGAAGATGCCGGTCTCGATCACCCTCGGCCTCTGGTCGACGGTGCTCGCCTACCTCATCTCCATCCCGCTCGGCATCCGCAAGGCGACGAAGGACGGCAGCCGCTTCGACACCGTCACCTCCGGCGCCATCATCGTCGCCTACGCCATCCCGAGCTTCCTCTTCGCCGTCATGCTGCTCGTCCTCTTCGCCGGCGGCTCCTACTGGAAGCTCTTCCCGCTGCGCGGCCTCACCTCGGACAACTGGGCCGACCTCTCCTGGCCCGCCCGCATCCTCGACTACCTCTGGCACATCACGCTGCCGGTCATCGCCTCGACGATCGGCGCCTTCGCCACCATGACGCTCCTGACCAAGAACAGCTTCCTCGACGAGATCAAGAAGCAGTACGTGATGACCGCCCGCGCCAAGGGCCTGACCGAGACCCGGGTCCTCTACGGCCACGTCTTCCGCAACGCCATGCTCATCGTCATCGCCGGCTTCCCGGCCGTCTTCATCTCGGTCTTCTTCGGCGGCAGCCTCATCATCGAGACCATCTTCTCCCTCGACGGCCTCGGTCGCCTCGCCTACGAGAGCGCGCTGCAGCGCGACTATCCAGTCGTCTTCGGCACGCTCTACGTCTTCGGCCTCCTCGGCCTCGTCGTCGGCCTCCTCTCCGATCTCACCTATGTCTGGGTCGACCCCCGCATCGACTTCGAGAGCCGCGAGACCTGATGCGCCTCACCGCCCTCCAGCGCCGCCGCCTGGCGAACTTCACGGCCAACCGCCGCGCCTTTTGGTCGCTCTGGGTCTTCCTCGCCCTCTTCCTCGTCACCCTCTCGGCCGAGTTCGTCGCCAACGACAAGCCGCTCGTCGTCCGCTTCCAGGACGGCTTCCGCTTCCCGATCTTCAGCTTCTATTCCGAGGCCGACTTCGGCGGCGAGTTCGCCACCCAGGCCGAATACACCTCCCCCGAGGTCCGCTGCCTCGTCCGCACCGGCGGCGTCGAGGCCTGCCTCGACGACCCCGACGGCATCTACCAGGAAGCCGTGACCCAAGGCACTGCTGACGGCCAGCCGGTGACGCAACCCGGCTGGATGATCTGGCCGCTCATCCCCTTCAGCTACAACACCATCAACTACGACGTGACGACCGCCCCCTCGCCGCCCGACCGCACCCACTGGCTCGGCACCGACGACCAGACCCGCGACGTCGTCGCCCGGGTCATCTACGGCTTCCGCATCTCCGTCCTCTTCGCGCTGGTCGTCGCCGTCATCTCCAGCCTCATCGGCATCTTCGCCGGCGCCACCCAGGGCTTCTTCGGCGGCTGGATCGACCTCGTCTTCCAGCGCATCGTCGAGATCTGGGTGAACATGCCCAGCCTCTACATCATCATCATCCTCTCGGCGATCTTCACGATGAACTTCTGGCTGCTCACGCTCCTCATCGCCTTCTTCTCCTGGACCAGCCTCGTCGGCGTCGTCCGCGCCGAGTTCCTGCGCGCCCGCAACTTCGAATACGTCCGCGCCGCCCGCGCCCTCGGCCTCGGCAACGCCAAGATCATGTTCCGCCACATGCTGCCGAACGCCATGGTGGCAACCCTCACCCTCCTCCCCTTCATCATCACCGGCGCCATCGGCGGCCTCGCCGCCCTCGACTTCCTCGGCCTCGGCCTGCCGCCCTCCTACCCCTCGCTCGGCGAGCTGGCGCTGCAGGGCAAGAACCGCCTCAACGCCCCCTGGCTCGGCTTCACCGCCTTCTTCACCTTCGCCATCATGCTCTCGCTCCTCGTCTTCATCTTCGAGGGCGTCCGCGACGCCTTCGACCCGCGAAAGACCTTCCGTTGAACCGCGCGCCCCGCCATCTTCCCGGCGCGGTTACGCCCGCCGGAGGCACCGGCCGCAACGGCCGATTTCCCGCCCGCGCGCGCCCAAAAAATTTTAACGATTATGAATCCCTTTCAGCTCAATTGCTTACCTATAGTTTCGCGTGCGAAATCCGATGAAGGACACCGGCAAGCTCCCCCTGCCGGAGCCCCTCCTCGCCGCCCGCGACCTCTCGGTCACCTTCCACCAGGGCGGCCGCGCGACCCCCGCCGTGCGCGGCGTCAGCTTCGACCTCTACCCCGGCGAGACCCTGGCGCTGGTCGGCGAATCCGGCTCCGGCAAGTCCGTCACCGCCCTCTCCACCGTCCGCCTTCTCCCCGACAACGCCAAGGTCACCGGCTCGGTCCGCTACCGCGGCACCGAGATGCTGACCGCCGACGAGAAGACCCTGCGGCGTACCCGCGGCAACGACATCAGCTTCATCTTCCAGGAGCCGATGACGTCGCTGAACCCGCTCCACACCATCGAGAAGCAGCTCGGCGAGAGCCTCGCCCTCCACCAGGGCCTGACCGGCGCCCCGGCGCGCGCGCGCATCCTCGACCTCCTCACCCGCGTCGGCATCCGCGACCCCGAGGAGCGCCTCAAGTCCTACCCGCACCAGCTCTCCGGCGGCCAGCGCCAGCGGGTGATGATCGCCATGGCGCTCGCCAACGGCCCCGACATCCTCGTCGCCGACGAGCCGACCACCGCCCTCGACGTCACCGTCCAGGCCCGCATCCTCGACCTCCTCGCCGAGGTGCAGAAGGCCGAGGGCATGGGCATGCTCTTCATCACCCACAACCTCGGCATCGTCCGCCGCATCGCCGACCGGGTCGCGGTGATGCAGGCCGGCGAGATCGTCGAGACCGGCCCGACCGCCCGCATCTTCGCCGAACCCTCGCACGCCTACACCCGCAAGCTCCTCGCCGCCGAGCCGACCGGCCGCCCCGACCCGGTCCCGGCCGGCGCCGCCACCGTCGTCGAGACCCAGGGCCTCCGCGTCTGGTTCCCGATCCGCCGCGGCCTCCTGCGCAGGACCGTCGGCCACATCAAGGCGGTCAACGACGCCACCGTCTCGATCCGCGCCGGCGAGACCCTCGGCGTCGTCGGCGAATCCGGCTCCGGCAAGACCACGCTCGCCCTCGCCATCATGCGCCTCATCTCCTCCGAGGGCCGCATCCTCTTCCTCGGCCAGGACATCCAGGGCTGGAAGCACGCCCAGCTCCGCGCGCTCCGCCGCGACATGCAGATGGTCTTCCAGGACCCCTACGGCTCCCTCTCGCCGCGCATGTCCGTGGCAGGGATCGTCGCCGAGGGCCTCGCCGTGCACGGCCTCGGCGACGAGCAAGGCCGCGTCGCCGCCATCCTCGAGGAGGTCGGCCTCGACCCCGCCACGTCCGAGCGCTACCCGCACGAATTCTCCGGCGGCCAGCGCCAGCGCATCGCCATCGCCCGCGCCATGATCCTGCAGCCGAAGCTCGTCGTCCTCGACGAGCCGACCTCGGCCCTCGACATGACCGTCCAGGTGCAGATCGTCGAGCTCCTCCGCCACCTGCAGGCGAAATACGGCCTCGCCTACATCTTCATCTCGCACGACCTCCGCGTCGTCCGCGCCCTCGCCCACAGCGTCGTCGTCATGCAGAACGGCGACGTGGTCGAATCCGGCGACGCCCGCAGCATCTTCGAGACCCCGCAAACCCCCTACACCCGTACCCTGCTGGCCGCCGCCTTCGACCTGGAGCCGGCCGGCTGATCGAAAAGGAGCTCTCATGCCCGACATCCTCGGCCCCGTCGAATACATCGTCATCCACTTCGACAGCGACCGCTTCAGCCCCGAGGTCGTCCCGGCGCTGAACGAACTGCTCGACCAGGGCCTGGTGCGCCTGATCGACATCGCCGCCGTCACCAGGGCCGCCGACGGCACCGTCTCCATCCTCGAGACCCAGGAGCTCGGCCCCGAGGTCGCCGCCGCCTTCGAGCGGCTGACCGGCGAGCTCAGCCCGCTGCTCTCCGAGGCCGACCTGGCCGAACTCGGCGAGGATCTCGCCCCCGGCACCGCCGCCGCCGCGCTCCTCTTCGAGCACGTCTGGGCCACCCGCTTCGCCGATGGCGTCCGCGCCGCCAACGGTCGGCTGGTCCTCGCCGAACGCATCCCCCACCAGGTGATGACCGAGGCCCAGGCCTCGCTCCTCGCCATCGCCGAATAAGGAGACCCCGATGCTCGGATCCCGCCGCGGACGCCCCGGCCTGATCGGCCGCGCCGCCCAGACCGCCGCCCGCACCGCCGTCATCTCCGCGACCGCGACCGCCGTCTCCGGCAAGGTCGCCGCCAAGCAGACCGGCCGCGCCGCCGCCGCCTCGCAGGCCGCCGCCGCGCCGCAGGCCGCCGCGTCCGAGGTGCCCGCCCCGGCCGCCCCAGCCGCCGCCCCGGCCGCCGGCGGCCTCAGCGACGAGGCCATCGCCCGGCTGCAGAAGCTCGCCGAACTGCACGCCGCCGGCATCCTCACCGCCGAGGAATTCGCCGAGCAGAAGGCGCGCCTCCTCGCCTGAGCTTGATCCGTCGCGGGAAGTTTGCGAACATCCCGCGAACATCATGCTGCAGACCGCCACCGCCCCCGTCGCCTCCGAACTGGCGCTCGCCCCCGGCGTCGCCCTCGCCCGCGCCCGCACCCACGAGGCGGCGGGCCCTTCGCGCGCCGTCTTCGCCCTCCTCGCCGCCGCCCGCACTACCGGCCCGCTGCTCTGGATCCACCCGGCCTGGGCGCCCGAGCGGCCGATGGGCGACGGGATCAGCCCCTTCCTCGACCCCGCCCGCCTCGTCTTCGTCCGCACCCGCAAGCCGGCCGAGATCCTCTGGGCCGCCGAGGAGGCGCTCCGCTCGGGCGAGGTGGCGCTGGTCGTCGCCGACCTCCTCGAGCCGCCGGAGCTCCTCGCCGTCCGCCGCCTGCACCTCGCCGCCGAAACCGGCGCCCTCGGCCCCGGCGAGGCCCCGCTCGCCCTCCTCCTCACCCCCGGCGCCGGCGGCGCCCCCGGCGTCGAGACCCGCTGGCACCTCGCCCCCGTCCCCGGGTGGGCGGCGGGCGGCGGCCCGCGCTGGCGCCTCGCCCGCACCCGCGCCCGCATGGCCCCTGAAGCCTGCTGGCAGGCGTGGCTCGAGCACGGCGCGCTCCGCCTCGCCCCCGCGGCGCCA
>NZ_CALLYO010000060.1 GCF_937858865.1 uncultured Amaricoccus sp.
ATCGCCCGCTACGAGCGCGACCCCTTCACCTGGAAGTCGAGCTCGAGCCAGCTCCTGCGCCGCAAGCAGCTGATCTGGGGCTCGGTACTCTTCCACGTCGGCGTCCTCGTCATCTTCTTCGGCCACCTCGTCGGCCTCCTGACCCCGATTGCCGTCTTCGACACCCTCGGCATCGGCCACGGCTTCAAGCAGGGCCTCGCCATCCTCGCCGGCGGCGTGGCCGGGATCATGGCGGTGGTGGGCGGTGGCATGCTGCTGCACCGCCGGCTCTACGACCCGCGCATCCGCGCCACCTCGAGCTTCGCCGACACCGGCATCCTCGTGCTGCTGATGGCGCAGCTCGTGCTCGGCCTCGGAACCATCCTCGTCTCGATCCGGCACATGGACGGTGGCGAGATGGTCAGGTTCATGACTTGGTCGCAGGGCATCTTCACCTTCCGGACCGACGCCTGGCTCAACGTCGCCGAGGCCAACCCGATCTTCAAGCTGCACATCTTCCTCGGGCTGACCATCTTCCTGCTGTTCCCCTTCACCCGCCTCGTGCACATGCTGTCGGTCCCGGTCCGCTACCTGTGGCGGCCGGGCTACCAGATCGTCCGCTCGCGTCGCCGCGCGCCGCTGCCCTCCGAGATCCCGGGCGCATCGGCCGCCGTCCGCGTGCCGGCGCGCGCGGCGGCCCAGGGCCGGCCGGCGGCCCGCCCCGCGGCTCCGGTCCGGTCGGCGGCGGTCGCCCGGCCCGCCGGGGAGTGACGCCATGCCGCCGCCGCTCCAGCCCGAGGTCACGGTGAACGGGGAAAAGATCCCCGCCCGCCTGATCGCCGCCGAGGCGCAGAACCACCGTGCCGCGCCGGGCAAGCCCGGCCTCGCCTGGCGCGCCGCCGCCCGCGCGCTCGCCGTGCGCGAGCTGCTGCTGCAGGAGGCGCGCCGGCTCGGGCTCGAGCCCAAGCCGCGCCTCGTCGGCCCCGGGCGCCGCGAGGCCACGGAGGAGGCGCTGGTCCGCGCCGTGATCGAGCGGCGCGTGCAGGCGAGCGTCCCCGACGAGGCGGCGTGCCGTGCCTTCCATGCGGCGCACCGCGATCTCTTCCGCTCGCCGCCCCTCTACGCCGCCTCGCACATCCTGCTCGCCGCCGCGCCCGGCACGCCGGAGCGGGCGGATGCCCGCGCCGTCGCGCGCGAGATCCTCGCCCGGCTCGCTGCCCGCCCGCAGGCCTTCGAGGACCTCGCCCGCGCCCATTCCGCCTGTCCGTCGCGCGAAGCGGGCGGGCGGCTGGGCCAGCTCGCCCCCGGCGACACCGTGCCCGAGTTCGAGACCGCCCTCGCCACGATGGCAGTCGGCACCATCACACCCGAGCCGGTCGAGACCCGCTACGGCTTCCACATCATCCGTCTCGACGACCGCGCCGAGGGTGCGGAGCTGCCGTTCGATCTCGCCCGCCCCCGGGTGCGCGAGACGATGGAGCGCGCCGCCTGGGCGCGGGCCGCCAAGGCGCTGGTCGCCGAGCTCGTCGCCGCGGCGGAGATCACCGGCATCGACTTCCCGCGCGTGGCCTGAGCGCAATGCTCCAGGACATCTTCGACCGCAACCGCGCCTGGGCGGCGGCGATCGCCGCCGCCGACCCGGACTATTTCGCCAGGCTGGCGGCGCTGCAGAACCCGGAGTTCTTCTGGATCGGCTGCTCGGACAGCCGCGTGCCGGCCAACGTCGTCGCCGGGCTGCAGCCGGGCGAGGTGTTCGTGCACCGCAACGTCGCCAACGTGGTGCATTCGAGCGACATGAACCTGCTCGCCACCCTGGAGTTCGCGGTCGAGGTGCTGAAGGTCCGCCACGTGATCGTCTGCGGCCATTACGGCTGCGGCGGCGTGCGCGCCAGCGTCGACGGCCACACCACCGGCCTCGCCGGCCACTGGATCGAGCCGATCCGCCGCCTCGCCCACAGGCACGCCCATGACCTGGCGCGGCTTGCCGACGAGAAGGACCGCCTGAACCGGCTGGCCGAGCTCAACGTGGCCGAGGGCGTGGCGCGTATTGCCGAGACCCCGATCCTTCGTGCAGCCTGGGAGCGCGGCCAGCGCGTCACCGTGCACGGCCTCATCTACGGCATAGCCGACGGACGGCTGCGCGACATGCGCTGCACCGTCGGCGCCGATGTCCAGGAGCTTGCGAGTTGACATGCTGACCGACCATCTCGACCCGAGCTTCTGCGGCTGCGACTTGCCGGCCGAGACGCGCCCCGGCCTCGTCTCGCTCGACGAGGCGATCCGGCAGGCGCTCGCCCTGGCGGCGCCGGTGCCGGAGCTCGAGGGGCTGCGGCTCGAGCAGGCGGTCGGCCGCGTCCTCGCCCATCCGGTGCGGACGCCGCTGCCGCAGCCGCCGTTCGACAATGCCGCCATGGACGGCTACGCCCTGGCGACCGGCGAGCTGGTGGGCGCAGGCCCCTGGCTCCTCCCCGTCGCCGGCCGCATCGCCGCCGGCGACGCCGGCGGCGCGGTCCGCTCGCCCGGCGCCGCCCTGCGCATCCTGACCGGCGCCCCCGTCCCGCCCGACTGCGACGCCGTCGTCATGCAGGAGCACGTCCGCCGCTCCGGCGACGCCATCCTCCTCCGCGAGCGCCCACACCCCTGGCTCAACATCCGCCGCCGCGGCGAGGATCTCGCGCTCGGCGGCGAGATGGTCGGAGAGGGCCGCCTCGTCGGCCCCCGCGAGGCCGCCGCCATCGCCGCCACCGGCGCGGCCGAGGTCTGCGTCCGCCGCCGCGTCCGGGTCGCCGTCCTCTGCAGCGGCAGCGAGCTCCGCCGCCCGGGCCAGCCGCTGGCGCCGGGCCAGATTTACAACTCGAACCGCTTCGGCCTCCTCGCCGCCCTCTCCATGCCCTGGATCGAGGCGGTCGATTTCGGCGCCGTGCCGGACCAGCCGGCCGAGCTCGCCGCGACGCTCGCGGCAGCCTCCCGCACGGCCGATCTCGTGGTCTCGACCGGCGGCGTCTCCGTCGGCGACGAGGACCATCTGCCCGCGGTGGCGCGCCAGACCGGCGGCCGCATCGCCGAGCTGCGCATCGCCATGAAGCCCGGCAAGCCGCTCGCGCTCGGCACGCTGAACGGTGCGGCCTATCTCGGCCTTCCCGGCAACCCGGTCGCCGCCTTCGTCTGCTGGACCATGATCGGCAGCCGGGTCGCCGAGCGCCTGGCCGGCCTGTCGCCCTCCCGCCGGGCCCGGATCGTGGCCAAGGCCGCGCGCCCCCTGCACCGCCGCCCCGGCCGCTGCGAGTTCCGCCCCGCCCGCCTGATCGGCTACGACGCCTTCGGCGCGCAGGTTATCGACTTCGCCGGCGGAAGCTTCTCCGCCCGCGTCAAGCAGCTCGCCGACGCCGACGGCCTCGTCCTCATCCCCGCCGACCTCGACGAGGTCCGCAAGGGCGATCTGCTCGAATTCCTTCCCCTGCCCTGATCCCTCGTTTCCGCGTCAAGGGATCAATACCGAAATTTTTTGACGCCTCACGCCAGCACTCTCCCGCGCGCCGCACAGCGGCTCGCCGCCACGTAGAACACCACCACCCCGACCGCCGCCCCCGGCGCCAGCGCGAGGAGAAAGGCCGCGGCATAGTCCACCGCCCCACCGAGCGCGGAGAACTCCGCCAGGGTCCAGCGCGGAACGAGCGGCATCGCGAGGCCGCCCGCGACCAGCGTGGCCACGACCCCGGCCAGAACCGGGCGCAGCGGCGAGCGGCCGGCGCGCGCCAGCTTCGCGCCGCCCCGAACGACGAGCGCGAGCAGCAGCAGGCCCGCGACCACCAGCGGCCAGAACCACCCGCCGAGGCTCTCCCGCAGGATGGCGGCAAGCACCAATGGATTGAGATCGCTCATGTCATCCTCCCTATGCCAGGCCGCGCAGCATGGCCCGGTACGCGCCCTTCAGCCCCTTCTCCTCGATCAGCCAGGAGATCCAGAGCTCCTCCAGCGGCGCGATGAAGGGGAAGGACGGCGTGAGGGTGCCCTCGTAGTCGAACTCGATCAGCATCGCCTTGCCGAAGGCCGTGACCATCGGACAGGAGGTATACCCGTTGAACGCCGCCGTCGGCGCCCGCCCCGCGGCCTCGGCAACGAGGTTCTCGACCACCACCGGGACCTGCCACTTGACGCTCGCCGCCGTCTTCCCCCGCGGCACCCCCGCGACGTCCCCGACCGCGAAGACGTTGGCGTAGCGCGGATGCCGCAGCGTCGCCCTGTCGGCCTCGACCCAGCCGTCGGCGGCCAGCGCCCCCTCCTGCCAGGGCAAGGGACTGGCCCGCACAGCGTCCGGCGCCCGCATCGGCGGCACGACATGGATGAACTCGTAGTCGAGCGTCACCTCGCCCCCGGCCATCCGATAGGTCGCGCGCCGTGCGGCCGCGTCGATCGCAGTGAGGACATGCCCCTGGTTCACGGCGATGCCGCGCGCTGCGAAGAGCTCGTGCACCTTGGCGTTCACCGGCGGCACCGTGAAGACCACGTCGCTGTGGGCGTTGTAGATCAGCTCGACCGCCTCGCGCCGCCCCTGCCGGCGCGCCAGATCCTCGGTGATGAAGGTGATCTTGAGCGGCGCCCCGGCGCATTTCATCTCAGTCGGGGGACGGCCGAACAGTCCGACGCCCCCGGTGCGGATGAAGTCTTCGATCGCCCGATAGGAGGCGGCGGCCGCCTCGGGACCGGCATAGATGCTGGCGATGCCGTCCTGGCCAATGCGCGCGGGATCCATCCCCTCGATCGCCGCATAGTCGAGCTTCAGCCCGGTGGCGACGAACAGGAAGTCATAGGCGACGCGGCGCCCGCCGGTGGTGACGAGGGCGTTTCCCTCCGGGTCGAACTCGGCCACCGCCTCGCGGACCCATTCCACCCCGCGGGGGATGAAATCGGCGTTGGGGAAGACGACGTCGCGCGGTTCCCAGAGCCCGGCGCCCACCAGCGTGAAGCCCGGCTGGAAATAGTGCTCCTCCTTTGCGTCGATGACGGTGATCTTCGCGTTCGGCATCCGCCCGCGCAGCCGCGAGGCGAGCGAGAGCCCGGCGGCGCCGGCGCCCGCGATGGCAATGCGCGCGGGCGCCGGGGACGTCTGGGCTCGCGCCGCGCCCGGCGCCACCAGCCCCGCGGCGGCCCCCGCGATCAGGAACGTTCGTCTGTCGAGCATCGTAACCCCCCTTCTCGCCGCAACGGCGAGACACCCCTGTTGACAATGTATATTATTTCTCGTATATACGCAAGTATGAAGCTTGAACTTGACGTCATGCAGGATGCGGCCGATCAGGCCAGCGAGCTGCTCAAGGCGCTGTCGAACAGGCACCGCCTGCTGATTCTCTGCCAGCTCATCGACGGCGAACGCTCGGTCGGCCAGCTCGCCGAGTTCCTCGGCATCCGCGACTCGACCGTCTCCCAGCACCTCGCCGTGCTGCGCCGCGACCGCATCATCGCCGGGCGCCGCGACGGGCAGACCATCTGGTACCGCATCGAGAGCGAGCCGGCGCGCCAGGTGATCGTGGCGCTCTACAAGACCCTCTGCGTCCCCCGCCTCGGCTGAGCCGCCCGCCGGCGGTACGGGGCTCCCCCTTGCGCTTATATTCTATATTTCGTATATACGCATATATTGATCAACCCAAGGAGAGCCTCCGATGACCCTCGACCGTTCCGTCCTCGCCTTCGCCGGCGCCATGGTGCTTCTGTCCGTCGCCCTCATGACCTGGGTGTCACCGCTCTTCGTCTGGCTCACCGTCTTCGTCGGCGCCAACCTGCTGCAGTCGGCCTTCACCGGCTTCTGCCCGGCGGCGGTCGCCTTCCGGAAGCTCGGCATCAAGCCCGGCCGCGCCTTCTGAGCCGGAGATCCGCCGTGCGCCCCCTTCTCCTCGCGGCCGCGCTGCTGGCGGCCGCGCCCGCCGCCGCCGATACCCTGGTACTCGCGCCGGAGACCCTGCCCGAGTGGAAGGCGGTCTACGGCCGCGTCGAGGCCCGCGACGTCGTGCCGGCGCGGGCGCGGATCGGCGGAACCCTCGTCGAGCTGCTAGTCACCGAGGGCGACGAGGTGGCCGAGGGGGCGCGGATCGCCACCGTGCGCGACGACAAGATCGACTTCCAGGTCCGCGCCCTCGACGCGCAGCTGGCGGCGCTGCGTGCCCAGCTCACCCGGGCCGAGGCCGAGCTCGCCCGCGGGCGCTCGCTGGTCGAGCGCGGGGTGGCCACCCCCCAGCGCCTCGAGCAGCTCGAGACCGAGGTGCAGGTAACGCTCGGCCAGATCGCCGCCACCGAGGCCGAGCGCGCGGTCGTCGTGCTGCAGGGCGAGGAGGGCGCCGTGCTCGCGCCCGCCGCCGGGCGCGTGCTCGACGTGCCGGTCACGCACGGGGCGGTGGTGATGCCGGGCGAGCCCGTCGCCACCATCGGCAGCGGCGGCCTCTTCCTCCGCCTCGCCGTCCCCGAGCGCCACGCCGGCGATCTCGTCGAGGGCGCCGAGATCCGCGTCACCGAGGACGGCGTCCCGGCGACCGGACGGCTCGCGCGCATCTATCCGCAGATCCAGAACGGCCGCGTCGTCGCCGACGTCGAGGTCGAGGGCCTCGCCGGCACCTTCGTCGACGCCCGCGTGCTGGTGTCGCTGCCGGTCGGCGAGCGCCGCGCGCTCCTCGTGCCCGCCGCCGCCGTCGTCACCCGCTCCGGCATCGACTTCGTCCGCGTCCTCGAGGACGGCACCGAGCGCGAGCGGGCGGTGGTGACCGGCGAGCGCGTCGCCCGGGACGACGGCGACCGCGTCGAGATCCTCACCGGCCTCGAGCCCGGCGCCCTGGTGGTCGTGCCATGAAGACCGACCCCTCCGCCCTCGGCATCGCCGGGCGGCTCACCCGCGCCTCGATCACCTCGCCGCTGACCCCGCTCTTCCTGATCGCGGCCTTCGTCTTCGGCCTGATCGCCCTCGCCGGCCTGCCGCGCGAGGAGGAGCCGCAGATCTCGGTGCCGATGGTCGACATCCGGGTGCAGGCCGACGGGCTTCGCGCCGCGGACGCGGTGAAGCTGATCACCGAGCCGCTCGAGACCATCGTCAAGGGCATCGACGGCGTCGAGCACGTCTATTCCCGCAGCATGGACGACGCCGTGCTGGTCACCGCCCGCTTCGTCGTCGGCACCTCGGCTGACGCGGCGGTGCTGCGCGTGCACGACAAGGTGCGCGCCAACATGGACCGCATCCCGGTCGGCGTGCCGGAGCCGCTGATCGTCGGGCGCGGCATCGACGACGTCGCCATCGTCGCGCTGACGCTGACGCCGAAGCCGGACGCCGCCGGCCGGATCACCCCGAACGACCTGACCCGCATCGCCCGCGAGCTCCGCACCGAGATCGCCAGGATCGAGGACGTCGGCCTCACCTACCTGGTCGGCGAGACCGGCGAGACGATCCGCATCGCCCCCGACCCCGACCGGCTCGCGCTCCACGGCGTCACCCTGCAGCAGCTCGCCGCCAAGGTCCGCGGCGCCAACCGCGCCTTCCCGGCGGGCCGCGTCCGCGATGGCGGCGAGCAGATCGTGCTCGTCGCCGGCGAGACGCTGCAGGCGCCGGCCGAGATCGGCAACCTGCTCGTCACCACCCGCGACGGCCGCCCGGTCTACGTGCGCGACGTCGCCGACATCGCCTTCGCCACCGACGGCACCGAGGCGCTCGTCGCCACCGTCACCCGCGACGCGGACGGCACCCGGCGCGTCCCCGCGGTGACCCTCGCCGTCGCCAAGCGCGCCGGCGCCAACGCCGTCACCGTCGCCGAGAGCATCCTGCACCGGGTCGAGGCGCTGCAGGGCTCGCTGATCCCCGCCGACATCACCGTCGAGATCACCCGCGACTACGGCGAGACCGCCAGCGAGAAGGCGAACGAGCTCCTCTTCCACCTCGCCCTCGCCACCCTCTCGATCATCGCCCTCATCTGGCTCGCCATCGGCTGGCGCGAGGCGGCGGTGGTCGCAGTCGTCATCCCGGTCACCATCCTGCTCACCCTCTTCGCCGCCTGGCTGATGGGCTATACCCTCAACCGCGTCTCGCTCTTCGCGCTGATCTTCTCGA
>NZ_CALLYO010000061.1 GCF_937858865.1 uncultured Amaricoccus sp.
AGCCAGGCGAGCGCGCCGCCGAGGCTGTGGCCGTAGAAGACATACGGCCGGTCGAGCGCGGCGGCGAGGGTGTCGGCGATCTCGGCGGCGGCCTCGTCGAGGGTCGCGGGGGAGGGGTCGGCGGTGCGCGAGTCGCGGCCGGGCAGGTGCACGGCGAGGGGCTCGAAATCGGGGGGGAGCAGGGCGGGCCAGGCGCGGTAGCTGGTCGCGCCGCCGCCGCCGTGCGGGAAGCAGAGCAGCCGGCGCCGGGCGTGCGGGCGCGCGGCCATCGGCCGGACCCAGAGGCCGGGCGACGGGGCGGGGGCGGGGTCGGTGCGGCGTGCCATCGTGCGCTGCAGCAGCTGCCGCTTCTGCTCCACGGTCATCGACCGCAGGCGCGGGTCGCCGGGCGTCATGGCAGGCTCTCGAGATCGAGCTCGCCCGAGCCGATCAGCATCTCGAGCATGGCATCGGTCTCCGCCTCGCTCAGCGCCTCAACCGGCGTCTCCGCCAGCCGGTCGACCGCGAGCAGCTCCTTCACGAGCTGGCCTGCCAGGGCGCTGACGCTCGGCCCCTGCATCAGCAGCGTGGTCGGGAGCCTGATGCCGACGTCCTGCTCGAGGCCGAGGGCGAGTTCGACCGCCATCAGCGAATCGACGCCGAGGCCGTCGAGCGAGCGGTCGAGCGGGATCGTCGCGGGGTCGGAGCGGAGGACCGCGGCCAGCGCCTCGCGGACGGCGGTCTCGAGGCGGCCGATGCGATCGGGCGGGGGCAGCGCCGCGAGCTCGCGGCGCAGCTGGCTCAGCCGGTCGCTGCCGGCGGCCGCCTGCACCATCGCGCCGAAGCGCGGCGTCCGCGCCAGCGGAGCGCCGGCCGCCCAGCGTTCCCAGTCGATGTCGGCGCAGGTGACGTTCGCGGGTGCCGCGTCGAGCAGGCCGCCCAGCGCTGCGAGCGCCTCCGACGTCGTGAAGGGGCGCAGGCCCGAGGCTCCGAGCTGGGCGATCAGTCCCTCCGAGCGCGCCGCGACGCCCGCGTCACCGAGCGCCCCCCACGCGATCGAGAGGCCGGGCATGCCGCGCGCCCGCCGGTGCCGCGCGAGGGCGTCGAGGTAGGCGTTCGCCGCGCAGTAGGCGCCCTGGCCGGGATTGCCGACGAGCTGCGCGACCGAGGAGAAGAGCACGAAATGATCGAGCGCGTCGCTCTCGCTCTCGCGGTGGAGATGAAGCGCCCCGAGCGCCTTGGGCGCCATCACGGCGCGCAGCCGTTCGCCGTCACAGCCGGCGAGCAGGCCGTCGTCGAGGACCATGGCGGCGTGGAAGATGCCGCCGAGCGGGGCGTCGCTGTCCCGGATGTCCGCGAGGAGGGCGCGCACCGCCGGGCCGTCGGACACGTCGAGCCGGGCCGCCCGGGCCTCGACGCCTGCTGCCGCG
This sequence comes from uncultured Amaricoccus sp., assembly GCF_937858865.1. Classification (GTDB taxonomy): domain Bacteria; phylum Pseudomonadota; class Alphaproteobacteria; order Rhodobacterales; family Rhodobacteraceae; genus Amaricoccus. The sequence continues at coordinate 1,410 of NZ_CALLYO010000061.1, forward strand.
AGGTCCGCGACCAGGCTGCTCGATCCGGGGCCGCTGCGGCTCGCGAGGACGAGGTGGCGGGCGCCCTCGGCCGCCATCCAGCGCAGGAGCGCCTGCCCGAAGCCGCCGAAGGCGCCGGTGACCAGATAGGTCCGGTCGGGGCGGAACCGCGGCTTGGGCAGGCGCAGCGCGGGGATCTCGCCCCCCGCGAACTCGATCACCACCTTGCCGACATGCTTCGCGCGCGCCATCAGGCGGAAGGCGTCGGCCACCTCCGCGGCGGGGAAGGCCGTCACCGGGATCGGGCCGATCCGGCCGGCGGCGAAGAGCGCGGCGACGTCGTCGAAGATGCGGCGGAAGACCTTCGGACGCTCGCGCATCAGCCGGTCGACGTCCACAGCGGCGAAGCTGCGGTTCTCGTCGAAGCGGCGCATGCCGAGCGCGCTGTCGTTCTCGATGTCGCGCTTGCCGATCTCGATGAAGCGTCCGTAGGGGGCGAGCACGTCCCAGCTCCGGCGCAGAGCCTCGCCGGGGAGGCTGTTCAGCACCAGGTCGACGCCGGTTCCCTCCGTCGCCGCGAGGATCTCGTCGGCGAAGTCGAGGCTGCGGGAGTCGAAGACGTGGGCGATTGCCTGCCCGCGCAGGAAGGCGCGCTTCTCCTCGTCGCCCGCCGTCGCGAAGACCTCGGCGCCGACCATCCGGGCGATGGCGACCGCCGCCTGCCCGACCCCGCCCGAGGCGAGGTGGATGAGCACGCGCTCGTCTTCGGCGAGCCGGCCGATCTCCAGCAGTCCGTAGCAGGCGGTCATGTAGTTGATGAAGACCGGGGACTGGGTGGCGGTCAGCTGTGCCGGGCGCTGCGCAGCGAAGCGGGCCGGCAGCGTCTGGCGCGAGGCGAAGCTCGGATAGAGGCAGACCACCTCGTCCCCGACCGCGAAGTCGGTGACCGCGGCGCCGACGCGGGTGACCGTGCCGGCCGTCTCCATCCCGAGG
>NZ_CALLYO010000062.1 GCF_937858865.1 uncultured Amaricoccus sp.
AGGGCCGCCTGCCGGTGCCGGAGCGGGCCGAAGCCGCCCCGGCCGCCTGGGTCGATGCCGACGAGTGGCGGCCGGACGCCCCGGTCGAAACCGGGGGCGTGCCGCTCCCCGAGGCAATTGCCCGCGGCCTCGCCGGCGATCCCGAGTTCGCCCACCTCGTGCCCGGAGGTTGCTGAGAGATGCCGCGACGCCTGGTGTGCTGCGCCGTACTCGCGCTGACGGCGGGCGCGGCGACGGCTCAGGAGCTCGCCCCCGAAGGCAGCTTCGTCATCAACTTCACCGCGGTCGGCGTCGATCCCGAGCCGGCGATCGAGATCGGGCCCGATCGCAGCATGGGCATCTACGAAGGGCTGATGACCGCGAGCAACAGCGACGGGCACGGCCTCCTGCACAACCTGACCGGGCGCTGCCTCGGCTGGTTCACCGTGGACATCGCCGCCGCCAGCTTCGAGCGGCACGGCCGCTGCGCCTATACCGACACCGACGGCGACACGATCTGGGAGGAGTTCACCTTCGCGCCGCAGGCGCTCGCCCCGGTCCGGATCGCGCTCGGGCGCTGGACCGGCGGAACGGGCAAGTACGAGGGAATTCGCGGGGAGTTCGAAATCCGCGTGCGTGGGCTGCGCCCCGCCGCCGCCGGCTTCGGCCACTATATCGGCACGAAGCAAGGCAGCTACCGCACGGTTCGGTCGCATTGACGCGGGGGGAGGAGGCAGACGTGGGGATGAGGATCACGGGCATCGCAGCCTGCCTGGTCGCGGGAACGGCAGCGGCGCAGGGGATTGCCCCGGAGGGCGCCTTCACGATCAACTTCACCTCGCTGGTCGTCAACGGCGAGCCGACGATCGAGATCGGTCCCGACCGCAGGACCGGCCTCTACGAAGGCGTGCTGACGGCGAGCAATGCCGAGGGGAAAGGGCTACTCCACAACCTGACCGGGCATTGCCTCGGCAAGTTCGAGATCGACACGGGAAGCGGAACCTTCGAGCAGCACGGCCACTGCGTCTACACCGACGCGGATGGCCATCGGATCTGGGAGCAGTTCGACTTCGAGCCGCAGCCGCTAGCGCCGGTGCAGATGGCGGCAGGACGCTGGATCGGCGGCAGCGGGAAGTACGAGGGCCTCCGGGGCGAGTTCGAGATACGCGTTCGGCCGCTGCGCCCGGCCACCGAAGGGTTCGGGCAGGTCATCGGCTCCAAGCAGGGCAGCTATCGGATCTCCGCGCCGAACTGACGCCCGCCGCGGCGTTTTCCGCCGCCGAGCCGCAGCGCCAGGTGCTTCGGCCGCTTGGGGGGCGAGCGCACGGGGTCGGTGCGCTGATCGGAAAGTGACCCGTGACGGCTGGACAGGGGGCGGGTTTTCGGACAAAAGCGCCGCAAGATGTGGTATGGCGACCACAGGCCGGACCAACACGGCCACCGACGACCCCGAGCATCCACGCGAGCAGGCACACATGCAACCCGATACTCTCGCCGCAGCGCAGCAGATCGACTTCTCGCTGCTGGCGCTCTTCTTCCGGGCGACCTTCACGGTCAAGATCGTGATGCTCGTCCTCATCGCCGCCTCCTTCTGGTCCTGGGCCATCATCATCCAGAAGCTCATCGACCTGCGCCGGGTGCGCGAGGAGGCGCGCGTCTTCGCCAACGACTTCTGGTCCGGCGAGGCGCTCGACGCGGTCTACGAGCGGATCGGCCCCGAGCCGGCCGGCGGCGCCGCGCGGGTCTTCGCCGCCGGGATGACCGAGCTGCGCCGCTCCTCGCGCCAGGACGGCGGCCTGATCGCCGGCACCCAGTCGCGCATCGAGCGGGCGATGGACGTCGCCATCGCCGGCGAGGCCGAGGGCCTGAACAAGGGGCTCTCCTTCCTCGCCACCGTCGGCTCGATCGCGCCCTTCGTCGGCCTCTTCGGCACGGTCTGGGGCATCAAGCACGCCTTCGAGGAGATCGCGCTGCAGCAGTCGACCAACCTCGCGGTGGTCGCGCCCGGCATCGCCGAGGCGCTGCTCGCCACCGGCCTCGGGCTTCTCGCCGCGATTCCGGCGGTCATCTTCTACAACAAGCTCACCCAGGAGACCGAGGCGATCGTCGGCGGCTACGAGAGCTTCGCCGACGAATTCTCGATGATCCTGTCGCGGCAGCTCGACAGAGCAGCATGAACGGGGCGGCCTGAGATGGCGGTGAACCTCCAGGCCGGCGGCCGCAGGCGCGGCGGCGGTCGCAATTCCGGGCACGCCCGCAGGCGGCCGATGGCCGAGATCAACGTCACCCCGATGGTCGACGTGATGCTCGTGCTGCTCATCATCTTCATGGTGGCCGCACCGCTCCTGACCGTGGGCGTGCCGATCGAGCTGCCGAAGACCGCCGCCGCCCCGCTGCCGACCGAGAAGGAGGAGCCGCTCACCATCGCGCTGACCAAGGACGGGCTCATCCTGGTGCAGAACGAGCAGATCGAGCGCCAGGAGCTCATCCCGCTGCTGCGCGCCGTGGCCGAGGAGCGCCAGAGCGGCAGGATCTTCCTGCGCGCCGACGGCGCCATTCCCTACGAGGGGGTGATGCAGGTGATGGGGGCGCTCAACGCCAGCGGCTTCCACGACATCGGCCTCGTCACCGAGCAGGGCGGGCCGAAGTTCGACGGCGAGGACGGCTAGGGCCGCGTTGATGCAGACCGGCACGCGGATTTCGGCAATCGGGCACGGGGTCCTGATCGCGCTCGCGGTCTTCGGCCTGCCGTGGTTCGGGCCGCGCGAGCGCGAGCCGATCCGGGTCACCGACGTGAGCTTCATCTCCGAGGCCGAGTTCGAGGCGGCGCAGGCCGCCGCACCCGCCGCGGTGCCGCGGGCGGAGGACGCGCCGGCCGAGCTGCCCGCCCCCTCCCCGGCCCCCGAGCCGGCGCCCGAGCCCGAGCCGTCGGACTCGGCGCCCGAGGTGGCCGCGGTGGAGCCGCCGGCCGAGATCGAGGCGCCCGAGTCGCCCGACC